>NZ_JBOHKS010000058.1:0-4001 GCF_050729195.1 Hypericibacter sp. | reverse complement strand
ACCCTAGACTGACCGGACCATGACCGCTGAGACCACTGATCCCGCGACGACGTCGCCGGTGCGTCGGACGCGAACGTTGATTCCCTTCAACGTCGCGCTTGTGCTGCCGGCGCAGCTCACCATGCTCGCCGTCGTGCTGGCGCCGACCCTGATCGCCATCTGGCTCAGCCTGACCGACTGGCAGCCGACCAACGGCACGCCCTGGTACCTGGCCGAATTCTACTGGTTCTGGAACTTCAACGATCTCTGGTTCGACACCCGCTTCATCAACTCGCTCTGGCGCACGGCGCTCGTGGTCGTCGTCGCGGTGGGATTCGAGCTCGTCATCGCGCTCGGGTTGGCATTGCTGTTCCTCGACGAATGGCCCTGGCGCAAGCTCGCCGTCAGCATCCTGATCCTGCCGATGATGATCGTGCCGGTGGACGCGGCCAATGCCTTCTTCATGCTGTTCAACGATCGCGGCCCGATCAACCATCTGATCAGCCTCGTCATCGGCCGGGATTTCCAGTTCTCCTGGCTGTCCGATCCGGACTGGGCGCTGGCGCCGATCATCGCCTGCGAGGTCTGGCAATGGACGCCGCTCATGTTCCTGCTGCTGCTGACCGGGCTCATGAACCTGCCGCAGAACCAGGTCCGCGCGGCGTTGGCCCTGGGCGCTTCGCCGGTCCGGATCTTCTTCCGCATCATGCTGCCGCTCCTGATGCCGGTCATCCTGGTGGCGCTGCTCATCCGCAGCATCGAAACTTTCAAGATCTTCGACGCGGTCTACATCCTGACGCGCGGCGGGCCCGGCTCTTCGACCGAGACCATCTCGATGTATATGTATAACGGGGCCTTCGTTTTCTTCCGCATCGGCTATATCGCGGCAGCGGGCCTGATCGTGCTGGTGCTGGTGATCTCGCTCTGCCTGGCGCTGGCCAAACCCCTGAAGCGTCATCATGGCTAAGGCAAAGATGGCGGGGAAAGCCCCCGCAGGACCCAGGCTGCTGCGCCGCGTCGCGGTGGCGCTGGCCATGCTGATCAGCTTCTTCCCGATCTTCTGGCTGGTCTCGACTTCCTTCAAGCCGCAGGAGGAGTGGGCCGCTTATCCGCCGGTCTGGGTCTCCGAGAATCCGACCTTGCAGAATTACCGCATCGTTTTCGCGCCCGAGGCCGCGCGCGCCTTTGCCGCCAGCGAATCGGGCTCGCTCGATTACAAGGTCTCGACCAGCGCCTGGAAGGCCTTCGGCGATTCCGCGATCATCTCGATCTCGGCCACGATCCTCTCCGTGCTGTTCGGCACGCTCGCGGCCTATTCGATCTCGCGCTACCGCACCGGCGGCGACAACTACCCCTTCCAGTTCCTGACCATCCGCATGTTCCCGCCGATCGCAGTCGTGGTGCCGATGGTGGTGGTGTTCTCCTTCCTCAGGCTCTCCGACACCTTCCCGGGCCTGATCATCGCCTATACCGCCTTCACGCTGCCCTTCTCGATCTGGATGATCCGCAGCTTCATCGACGAAGTGCCGGTCGAGATCGAGGGGGCCGCCATGCTCTATGGCATGGGGCCCTTGCGCGCCTTCCTCACCGTGACCCTGCCGCTGGTCAAGGGCGGGATCATGGCGACGGCGCTCTTCGTCTTCATCCTCAACTGGTCGGAGTTCCTGTTCGCGCTGACCCTGACGCAAGGCCAGATCATGACCGTGACCGTGCAGGTGGCGAATTATGTCTCGGCCAGCTCGGGCAAGCTCTATGGCGTTCAGGCGGCGATGGGCACGATCTCGACCCTGCCGGTGATTCTGTTCGGCTATCTCATTCAGAATCATTTGGTTCGCGGCCTCTCCTTCGGCGCCGTGAAGCGGTAGGGCAGGGATGGCCGCCATGACTCTCAAGCTCGAGCTGCGCGATCTGGAGAAACGTTTCGACGAGGTCGAGGCGGTCAAGCGCCTGTCGCTGGCCCTGAATCAAGGCGAGTTCGTCTCGCTGCTGGGTCCGTCGGGTTGCGGCAAATCCACGACGCTCGCCATGGTGGCCGGGTTCGAGACGCCGACGGCGGGCTCGATCCTGGTGGACGGGCAATCGGTCGAGGCCCTGCCGCCGCAGCGCCGGCGGATCGGGCTCGTGTTCCAGGACTATGCCGTCTTCAGCAAGCTTTCGGTGCGCTCCAACCTCGCCTTCGGGCTCGAAGCCAAGGGCGTTCCATCGGCGGCGCGCGCGAAGGCTGTCAAGGCGATCGCCGAGCGGCTCGATCTCACGGGTCTGCTCGACCGGCGCGGCGACCGGCTCAATATGAGCGAGATGCAGCGGGTCGCGATCGGCCGCGTGCTGGTGACCGAGCCGCAGCTCGTCCTGCTCGACGAGCCCATGTCCAACCTGGACGCCTCGCTACGCGCGAGCCTGCGCGGCGAGATGAAGCTGATCCAGAAGCAGCTCCGCCAGACCATCCTCTATGTGACGCATGACCAGGTCGAGGCCATGAGCATGTCCGACCGGATCGCCGTCATGAGCATGGGCGAGCTGCAGCAGATCGGCACGCCCGAGGAGATCTATCGCCGGCCGCGCAACCGCTTCGTGGCGGAGTTCATCGGCGACCCGCCGATCAATCTCATCCCTTGCGACGTGCAGACGAATGGCGGCCAGGTGGCAGTGACCACCGCGGGACATCGCAATCTGGTTCTGGGAAGCGGACGGGCATCCGCCGGCCGTCATTGGCTAGGCATCCGGCCGCATGACATCCGTATCGGTCGCGCCGCCGACGCCGGAGCGGGTTCGTTCCCGGTGCACTTCCTGGAAACCTTGGGCGCGGAGGAAGTGCTGCATATCGAATATGGCGCACAGCTGCTGCAGGCGGTGACGCCGACGGGCGTCGTGCGCGAGGGCGATCGCGTCACGCTTCAGTTCGACCTCAGGCGGGCCCTGCTGATCGACGCGACCAGCGATGTCGTGCTGCCGCTCGAACCGCTCGAGGCCGCGGCATGAGCGCTCTCTCCATCCAGGGCCTGACCAAGCGCTTCGACAAGGTGACGGCGCTGTCGGATGTCGGCTTCGAGGTGAAGCCCGGCGAATTTATCTGCGTGGTCGGTCCCACCAATGCCGGCAAATCGACCTTGCTCAAGACCATCGCCGGGCTGGTCCGCTCCGATGAAGGTCGCATTCTCGCCAATGGCCGCGATCTGGTGAACACGGCCCCGAAGGATCGCGGCGTCAGCCTGCTGTTCCAGAACATCGCGCTGTTCCCGACCATGACCGGCTACGAGAACATCGCCTTCCCGCTGACGGCACCAGGCGAGGGAGGTCCTACGGTCGATCAACGGGTGCGGGAGGTGGCGGCGCTGCTCAAGGTCGGGCATCTGCTCAACCGGTTCCCACGTACCTTCTCGGGCGGCGAGCAGCAGCGCGTGGCGATCGGGCGCGCCATCATCAAACCGACCGACCTGCTGCTGCTGGACGAACCGCTTTCCAATCTCGATGCGCGCATCCGCATCGCGCTGCGGATCGAGTTCAAGAAGCTGCATCGCGAGCGCCGCCAGACGATCCTCTATGTCACCCACGATCAGACCGAGGCGATGAGCCTGTCGGACCGGATCGTGGTGCTGAACGAGGGCCGGATCCAGCAGATCGGTACGCCGCAGGAGATCTATGACCGGCCGGCCAATCTCTTCGTGGCGCGCTTCATCGGCACGCCGCCCATGAACATCCTCGAGGCTAAGGTCGCGAGCGACGGCGGGGCGCCGGCCCTGGTGGGCGACGGCTTCGAGCTGCCCTTGGGCGCGCTGGCATCGGCTGCTTCGTCCTTGCCCTCGCAGATGAGTTTCGGTTTGCGCGCAGAAGATATCCGGGTGGCCGCCGCCGAAAGCCACGATACGCCCTTTCCGGCCGAGATCGTCTGGTCCGAGCATCTGGGGCCGAAGACCATTCTCGATCTGCGCCTGGGTACCAAGGTCCTCAAGGCGGTCATTGCCGACGGACATCCGCTCAAGGGCGAGGGCCGGGCCTGGCTCGGCTTCACGCCCAAGCCGCAT
>NZ_JBOHKS010000057.1:0-7047 GCF_050729195.1 Hypericibacter sp. | reverse complement strand
AACGTCACCTGGGGCCTGCTCTATGGCGTGCTGCTCTGCAATGCCCGCGCCATGGGCGAGTTCGGCGCGGTCTCGGTCGTGTCTGGTCATATTCGCGGCCTGACCAACACCATGCCGCTTCATATCGAGATTCTTTACAACGAATACGATTTCGTCGGCGCGTTCGCCGTGGCCTCGCTGCTGGCCATGCTGGCCCTGGTCACGCTCGTGCTCAAATCCTTGCTCGAATGGCGCTACGCCGACCGGCTTGCCGGCGGCGCGCGCCACTGATTTCAGACGGCGGAGGTTTCCAGGTGAGCATCACCGTTACCAGCCTGGTGAAGCATTTCGACAATTTCGCGGCCCTCAAGGGCATCGATCTGGCGGTGCGGCCGGGCGAGTTCCTGGCGCTTCTGGGGCCGTCCGGCTCGGGCAAGACCACGCTTCTGCGCATCCTGGCCGGGCTCGAATATCCCGACGCCGGCACGCTGACGATCGACAATGTCGATGTCAGCGAACAGGGAGCGCGCGACCGGCAGATGGGCTTCGTGTTCCAGCATTACGCCCTCTTCAAGCATATGACCGTGGCCCAGAACGTGGCTTTCGGCCTGCGCGTGAAGCCGCGGAAAGACCGTCCCTCGCGCACGGAAATCGACGAGCGCGTCGACCGGCTGCTGCAGCTGGTCCAGCTCGAGCAGCTGGGCGACCGTTATCCGACCCAGCTCTCGGGTGGGCAGCGCCAGCGCGTGGCCCTGGCCCGCGCGCTCGCCATCGAGCCGCGCGTGCTGCTGCTGGACGAGCCGTTCGGCGCGCTCGACGCCAAGGTGCGCAAGGATCTGCGCCGCTGGCTGCGTGGCCTCCATGACGAGATGGGCATCACCAGCATCTTCGTCAGCCACGACCAGGAGGAAGCGCTGGAGCTGGCCGACCGCGTGGCGGTGATGAGCGAGGGCCGGATCGCCCAGATCGGCACGCCGACCGAGATCTACCGCAATCCCGCCAATGCCTTCGTCTGCGAGTTCCTCGGCAATACCAACCGGCTCGCCTGCCGCATCGAGAAGGGCGGCGCCAAGCTGGGCGACCAGTTCTTTGCGGCCTCCGTGCCGAGCGATGCGCCGGCGCTGGCCGGCGTCGCCTATGTCCGCCCCGAGGATTGCGACATCCACATGGAACCGAACACCGCAGGCCTCAAGGCTCGCGTGCTGAAGATCCATGCCGCCGGCCCGACGACCCGTGTCGAGCTGCGCCGGGTCGAAAGCGACGAGATCATCGAGATCCATCTGCAGCCCGGCGTCGATGCGCCCGAGATCGGCAACGACGTGGCACTGACCTTCCGCCGCGTCCGCATATTCCCGGTCGCCAGCGTCTAGACGCCCCTCTGTCTATGTCACCTGTTGAAGTCGATCGGACTGCCCCGGGGATTCTGGACGTCGTAGGGATGGATCACCTGATAGTCGTCCCAATATTCGTGGGTCTGGCCCAATCTCGAATCCGGGGACCGCGAGTCCGTCGCGCATCCGCCCAGCGCAAAGAGGCAGACCAGGAACGCGATGCGCAGCGATTCCCTTCGCGTCTCACGCTGAGGGCCCGGGTTGTTACTTGCCATGCCGCGCGAACCGATCCGTGACACTGCCGTTCAGCGTCCCGTTCAGGCTCCCGTCCTTGTTCTCCAATGTCACCCTGTCGCCCGCGATCGAAGGCTGGAAACAGCCTGCCATGGCGTCGATGGGTTTCTGCCACCGGAGACAGACATTTCCACCCGGATCGAGATTCCATGTGCCGCTGTCCACGGTGCCGGTCTCGTCGACATAGGTCACTTGCCCGCCGGCCAGGAAATAGAGGTGAAAGGCCAATCCGGCCGAGGTCGTGCCAGAAAATGTGTTCCCCTCCGTCGCGGTGATGAACCGGTCGCCCTGAGAATCGCGCGCCGACGCCGGCAGGGGCTGCATGAGGAGCGATACCGCCAATATCAGGCCGCTCAGTCCGGCGCCAAAGCTGAAGACCTTCTCCGCTGGGCGGAGACGGTCACGGTCGGGATCGGTGAAAGCCCATTTGATCGGCATGTCTGCTCCTTCACTGCAAACGGCGGCGCGGTCTGGCGATCGATGTCATTGCACCGACAGGCCGCCGGAATTTCCGCCTGCGAACTCGCGCCGACAGGCGTTTCCACCCGCGGAATCGCCCGGGAGGACCCGGCAGTCTCCCCGACGCCGCTGGCCCCTGTCTCGTGAATCGAAGTGAAATTTAGTTAGGACAGCGACGCTTACAGGACTTTGCCGGGATTGAGGATCACATGGGGGTCGAGCGCCGCTTTCAAGGTGCGCATCAACCCCACCACGGCGTCGCTGCGGCTGAAGCCCAGATAGTCGCGCTTCAAGGTGCCGATGCCATGCTCGGCCGAGACCGAGCCGCCCATGTCGCGCACCACCTCATAGACGCAGAGCTCGACCGCATGGCGGACACCCGCCTCGTCGCTCCCCATATCGAGGCTGAGATGGAGATTGCTGTCGCCGATATGGCCATAGAAAGTATTGAGCGATCCGGGCCAGCGCTGCTGCAGGCGCACGCGGACATGTTCGGCAAAATCGCCGATACTGGCGATCGGCAGGCTGACATCGAGATGGAGCCCATGGTGCCGCGCGTTCCAGGCGCCGACGCCTTCGCGGATCTCCCAGATCGCGCGCGCCTCGCGCTCCGACTTCGCGATCACGGCATCGGCGATGAGCCCCTGCTCCAGCGCCCGGCCCAGGAACGCCTCGAACCGAACCGGATCGCCATCGGCATCATTGCCGGCGAATTCCAGCGCCACATAGAAGGGCGAGGTCGCCGGCAGGGGCGGAACCTGCGCCGGATCCGAGCCGGTGACGAACCGATAATAGTCCTGCCACATCGCCTCGAACGCGCTGACGCCGCCGAGCTCGGCCTGAGCCGAGCGCAGCAATTGGACGACCTGCTCGTAACGCCCCGTCGCCACCAGCGCCGTGACGGAACTGCGCGGCTTGGGATGGAGGCGCAGCACGGCGCGGGTCACGATGCCCAGCGTGCCCTCCGAGCCGATGAAGAGATGCTTCACATCGTAGCCGGCATTGTTCTTGAGCATCTTGTTGAGCGCGTTCACGACCGTACCGTCGGCGAGGACCGCCTCCAGTCCCAGCACCTGCTCGCGCGCCATGCCGTAGCGGATCACCTTCATGCCGCCGGCATTGGTCGAGAGATTGCCGCCGATCTGACAGGAACCTCGCGCGCCCAGATCGAGCCCCAGCAGGAAGCCCGCCTGGCTCGCCGCCGCCTGCAGCGTTTCGAGCGGCGTGCCCGCCAGGACGGTCATCGTCGCCGCGGCCGGGTCCAGTTCCTCGATACCGCGCATCCGCTCCAGCGACAGCACCACCTCGCCGCCCCCGGGCGTGGCGCCGCCGGCAAGGCCCGTCAGCCCGCCTTGCGGCAGCACCGGCTGGCGATGGCTGTTGCAGATCCGCAAGGCCGTCGAGACCTCGCCGGTGTTGCGCGGGCGCAAGACCGCGAGCGGCCGATGCGGGGCGATGCCGGTGGCGTCGCGGGCGTGCCGGTCGAGGATCGCGCCCTCGACGGAGACGACATCCCCGCCCAGCGCCTGACGCAGTGCATCGAGTATGGCAGCCATCGCGACCTCTCCTTCGACAGGACCGGTGCGGAGAGGCTAGCGGTCCTGGGCCTCAGCGGCCACCATTGACGATGGCCAGATGCGGTTTAATCGCCGGGCGGTCGGGAAACCCCGCTATCCGCATGCCGGCGATGAAATGCTCGAGGTCGGCGGCATCCCGGAAGGGTTCCTTGGGCAGCCAGGTCTGGACCGCGCTGTCCGGCCGGCTCGTCATCATCGCCTTCGCATGCTCGCGCGCCTTGTCCAGATTGCCCAGATGGGCGTGGGCCACGGCGAGATAGCAATTGTCGAAGGGCATCGGCGGCGACACCCGGTGGAAGGCCTGGACCGCCTCCTCATAGCGGCGCGCCACCAGGAAGTTGAAGCCCATATCGTGCCAGTGCCAGGCCTGCCGATAAGGATTGAGACGCATGGCCCGCCGGATCCACTCGATCCCCTCGTCGGTCTTGTGGACATAGGCGAGGAACGAGCCGAACTGCGACAGGAGCTCGGCATCGTTCGGATTGAGCTCGACCGCGCGTTCGTAATGGAGCGCCGCTTCGTCGTAGTTTCGGCGATAGAGGCAGACGAAGCCCAGCGCGAAATGGCACCAGCCATCCTCGGCATCGAGGGCGACGCCCTGGCTCGCCAGCTCATAGGCCTTGTCCATCGCATCGGGGATCTCGTCCCGGTACCAGCCCAGCACCGTGACGAAGGCGAGCAGCGCATGGGCCTGGGCATAGGCGGGATCGAGCTCGAGGGCGCGTTGGAGCAGCTCCGCGATCTGGCGATGCTCGGTTCCGCCATTGCGGTAGAGATTGTCCCAGGCCCGCAGCATGTAGTCATAGGCGACCATGTTGTCGGTGCGCTTGCGCTTGCCGCGCGCCAACCAATCGGCCTCGATCCGACCCGGCAGCGCCGTCACGATCGCCTGCACGATCTCGTCATCCATGGCGAAGAGCTGCGAGGGATCGCGATCCTGCTTGATCGCCCAGATGCTGCGGCCGCTCTCGGCCTGGTAGAGCTGGGCCGTGATCCGCAGGCGATGCTCGGTGCGGCGCACGCTGCCCATCAGCACATAGCGCACGCCGAGCTCACGGCCGATCGCGGTCACATCCATGCCGCCGTCGCGATAGGCGAAGGAGGAGGTCCGGGCGATCACGAAGAGCGCGCGGAAGCGCGACAGCTCGGTGATGATGTCCTCGGTGATGCCGTCGCTGAAATAGCGCTGGTCATCGTCATCGCCGCTCGTCTCGAAGGGCAGCACCGCGATCGAGGGCCGCTGCGGCAGATCGAGCGAGACCGGGTCCAGCGCCCGCGTCCCCTCGCCCAGCGCCACGCGGAAGACCGCGACCGGCTCGGAGATGTTCTTGAGTTGCTTGCGGCCGAGGGATTCGAACCGCAGCTCGAGCTTGTTCTTCACCTGCTCATAGACCAGGGATGAAAGGAAGATACTGTCGGGCTCGGCCAGGGCTTCCAGCCGGGCGGCGATGTTGACGCCGTCGCCGAAGAGGTCGTCCCCCTCGACGATCACGTCGCCCATGTTGACGCCGATGCGGTAGCGCAGGCGGCGGTCGGGCGGCTGCTCGTGCGAGGCCTTGACCGTCGCCTCCAGCATGTCGCAGGCGAAGCGCATGGCATTCACCACGCTGCCGAACTCCGCCAGCAGGCCATCACCCATGAATTTGACGATCCGGCCGTCATGGGCCCGGACCTTGGGCTCGATGATGCCGGTCTGATTTTCACGCAAAGCCGTCAGCGCCCCGGCCTCGTCGATCTGGGCCAGGCGGCTATAGCCGACGATGTCGGCGGCGACGATGGCGGCAAGGCGGCGCTGCATGGATCGGGGGCGCGGGGCGATTCGAAACTTTGTTGAAACCGGCTCTTTCTATGCGAGGAAGCGGCCGGGCTGGCAAGCGTTTGTTCCCAAACCCGTCTCCAGCCCCCAAACCCTGCCTTTTTCTTAATCCACAAGGCCTTATCCGCCGTCCCGCAATCGACAATTCCGGGCGGCTCGGCCATATTGCGCCCCCTGTGGGGGCCTGTTTCGATGCGAAATGTGATCGCCGGACTTCGCCGTTTTGCCGCCGGACATGGGCGCATTCCAGGGGCGATCGTGCTGCTTGGGATTCTATGGCTTCAAATCGTCAATCCGCCCCTCATCGACGCGCTGCGGCTACGTTCGTTCGACCTCTTGCAGCGCCTGTCGCCGCGGACCGAAACAAATTTCCCGGTGGTCATCGTCGATATCGATGAAAAGAGTCTGCAAGAGCAAGGCCAGTGGCCCTGGCCTCGGACCAAACTGGGAGAGATCGTCGAGAAGCTGATGGCTGCCAAGGCGGTCGTGATCGGCTTCGATATGGTCTTCGCAGAACCGGACCGAACCTCGCCTTCGGCCATCGCCGGCGAGCTTATGAGTGCCTCTCCGGATATCGCCAGCGGCCTCTTCTCCCTGCCGGACCACGATACGGAGTTCGCCGAAATATTGAAGCGGTCTCGCGTCGTGCTGGGCGAGCTGGCGATCGAAAGCGGCGGGGTCAGAACCAAGCCCAAGAGTGCGGTGGCGCGTATCGGCGGAAATCCTCTGCCCTTCATCGTTCCCTTTTCGGGTTTCATACCGAACATCCCTGTCTTGAATGACGCGGCATTGGGACGTGGAAATTTTGGCCTGGCGCCCGACACTGACGGCATCATCAGGCGCATTCCAGCCGTCCTTCATATCGCCGGGGATATTCATCCTTCCCTCGGTCTTGAGGTTCTTAGAATCGCGACCGGCGGGCGAGCCCTCGCCGTGAAAATGGACGACACAGGGATCAGATCCGTCGTCGTGGCAGGCAGAGATGTCGTGACCGACAAATCTGGAGAGATCTGGATACGTTTTGCCCCCAGCTCCCGCCAACGCTACATCAGCGCGACGGATATACTCACCGGAAACTTCGATTCGAACCGCATTGCCGGTCGTATCGTCCTTATCGGTGCTTCCGCGGCCGGATTGCGAGACATGCGGATCACCCCGGTCGACAAGTCGATGGCCGGAACCGAAATCCACGCCCAGATGCTGGAGACGGTGCTTGAGGGCACATATCTCCGTCGCTCCACCTGGTCGATTTTTGCCGAGATTTCTGTGGTCGGGATTGTTGGCATTCTGTTGATCCTGCTTGTACCGCTCCTTCGAGCCAGATTGACGATCCTGCTCCCGATCGCTGTGGCGATCGCAATGCCGATCAGTTCCTGGTATCTCTTCAAATCAGATGGATACCTGATCGACGCTACTTATCCGACGCTGGCCACCGCGTTGATCTATCTCGTCCTGGTCTATTTCGGCCAGGTCGCCGAGGAGCGGCGGCGCAAGGCGGTCAGCCGGAATTTCGCGCAGTATCTGGCACCGGCCGTCGTCGAGCGGCTGGCGCGCGATCCCAACCCGCCCAAGCTCGGCGGCGAGCAGCGCG
>NZ_JBOHKS010000056.1:0-7374 GCF_050729195.1 Hypericibacter sp. | reverse complement strand
CTTTTGAGCTTGGCCGGCGTGCGGACCTCGATCCCGTGATGCTCGGCCAGGTGCTGCACCGGCGAGGGCTGGTCGTGCTGGCCGCGGCCCGCGGGCCGCGGCGGCTGGCTGTAGACCGCCGCGATCTGGTGCCCCGCCGCGATCAACGCATCGAGCGCCGGACCGGCGAAGTCGGGCGTGCCCATGAAAGCGAGCTTGAGCGGGGTCATGGGAGCTGGCCGACGAAGGAAGGCACCCTCACCCTACCCTCTCCCTCACCGCGTGAGGGAGAGGAAAGAGGAAAAGCGGAAGAGATGAGAGGATGAAGCCTCGCAGGCTTTTCCTTCCTCTCCACCCGCGCAGCGGAGGGTAGGGTGAGGGGGGCGTCAGCCAGCGGACTCGCTGTGAGCCGCGTCATCGTCATTGCCCCCGCCCCCCGCACGGCCGTCAGAGCACGTGGTCGCGGGTGGGGGCCGGCGGTGCCTTCTTCGCCTTGAGGAGCTTGCGCAGGATGATGTTGCGCTTGAGGGCGGTCAGGTGGTCGATGAAGAGGACGCCGTCGAGATGGTCCATCTCATGCTGGATGCAGGTCGCGAGCAGACCCTCGGCCTCCATCTCGATCGTCTTGTTGTTCTCGTCGAGATAGCGAACCTTGATCTTCGCCGGCCTTGTCACATCGGCGTAATGCTCGGGCACCGAGAGGCAGCCCTCGTTATAGACCGCGTCCTCGTCGGAGACCCAGAGCAGCTCCGGATTGGCCATGCGCAACGGCCGCGGCGCCTCGCCTTCATGGGCGAGGTCGAGCACGATCACGCGTTGCAGCACGCCGACCTGGGGCGCCGCCAGCCCGATGCCGGGCGCGATATACATCGTCTCCAGCATGTCATCCATGAGCTTGCGCACGCGCGCATCGACCTTGGCGACGGGCGCCGCTTTCTGGGTCAAGCGGGGATCGGGAGCGACGATGATCGGAAGCAGGGCCATAAGGTCGGAAATGCCGGATTTCGGGTCCAATTGCCCCCTCTAGGTATGGATCGCGCCGAGCCGCGTCAAGCCGCGGTTTTCCGCGGGTTTGGCCCGGTTCCCGGGCCATGGTAGGGTCGGATTCACGCGCCCCGAATCGAGGTCTGCCCCCGTCATGGCTGCCTGGCCGATCGACCCCTTCCTGATCCTGGCCATCGTCGCCCTGCTGGTCGCGGGCGGCCTCGGGATCGCCCTCTTGCGCCGGTCCGGTAACAGCGGCTCGCAGATGGCCGAGCTCACCGGCCGCTTCGACCAGATGGCCCGCGCCCAGAGCGAAGCGCAGGCGCGCCTGACCGAAGGCATGCAGGCGCAGGAGCGCGCCCTATCGGCCGCGGTCGAGCAGCGCCTCGCCCAGCTCGGCGACCGGGTCGGGCTGCGGCTCCAGGAATCCTCGACCCAGGCGCAAGCCTCCCTGACCGAGCTCAAGGAGCGGCTCGCCGTCATCGACGCCGCGCAGAAGAACATCGTCGAGCTCTCGACCCAGGTGGTGGGGCTCCAGGACATCCTCTCCAACAAGCAGGCGCGCGGCGCCTTCGGCGAGGTGCAGCTCGAAGGGCTGGTGCGCGATGCGCTGCCGCCCGCGAATTACGAGTTCCAGGCGACACTCTCCAACAACCGGCGCGTCGACTGCCTGCTGAAGCTGCCGAACCCGCCGGGCTCGATCGCGATCGATTCGAAATTCCCGCTCGAGGCCTATCGCGCGCTGCGCGAGGCGAAGGACGAGGCCGCCGTCAAGCTCGCGCAGCGCGACTTCCACACCACCGTACGCAACCATGTGATCGCAATCGCCGAGAAATACATCCTCCCGGGCGAGACCGCCGACTGGGCGGTGATGTTCCTGCCGAGCGAGGCGGTCTATGCCGAGCTCCACAGCAACTTCTCCGGGCTGGTCGAGGAATCGCTGCGACGGCGCGTCTCGATCGCCTCGCCCAGCACGCTGATGGCGCTCCTCACCACGATCCGCGCGGTCCTGCGCGATGTGCGCATGCGCGAGCAGGCGCACGAGATCCAGCGCACGGTGGGGCTGCTGCTCGAGGATGTGCGCCGTCTCGGCGAGCGCGTCGGCAAACTGCAGACGCATCACGACCAGGCGGGCAAGGATCTGCAGGACATCGTCAAATCGACCGATCAGATCCAGCGCCGCGGCGAGCGCATCAAGGAAGTCGAGATCGAGGAAGGCGGCACGGCGGCGCCCAAGGCCGCCCCGCTGCCGGCGCCCGATATCTTGATTGCCAAACGGTAAGGGCCATCTATGGCGGAGCGCCACTATCGGTTGACATCCAGGGTTCGACAATCGGTTTGGTCGCAATAAAGATTAACAACGCCGACGGCGCGGGTGTGGGCCCGGCCGAACGAGAAGAAAAACAGGGAGCGGATTATGATGTTGGGTGGGTTTTCGATCTTCGTCATCGTGCTGTTTGTCCTGGCGGTCTTGTTGCTCTTCGCGGGTGTCAAATCGGTGCCACAGGGGAGCGAATGGACGGTCGAGCGGTTCGGGCGCTACACCAAGACGCTGCGGCCCGGCCTCAATTTCATCATCCCGTTCTTCGACCGGGTCGGCACCAAGATGAGCATGATGGAGACGGTGCTCGACGTGCCGACGCAGGAGATCATCACCAAGGACAACGCCATGGTGAGCGTCGACGGCGTCGTGTTCTACCAGGTGCTGGATGCGGCCAAGGCCGCCTACGAGGTGCGCCAGCTCCAGATCGCGATTCTCAATCTCGTCATGACCAACATCCGCACCGTGATGGGCTCGATGGATCTGGACGAGCTCCTGTCGCAGCGCGACAAGATCAATCTCCAGCTCTTGCATGTCGTCGACCAGGCGACGCATCCCTGGGGCCTCAAGGTCACGCGCATCGAGATCAAGGACATCGCGCCGCCGCGCGATCTGGTCGAATCCATGGGCCGGCAGATGAAGGCCGAACGCGACAAGCGCGCGGCCGTGCTCGAGGCCGAGGGCTTGCGCCAAGCGCAGGTGCTGCGCGCCGAAGGCGAGAAGCAGGCGGCGATCCTGCAGGCCGAGGGCCGGCGCGAAGCCGCCTTCCGCGATTCCGAGGCGCGCGAGCGCGCGGCCGAAGCCGAAGCCAAGGCGACCCAGATGGTCTCCGAGGCGATCAGCAAGGGTGACATCCAGGCGATCAACTACTTCATCGCGCAGCGCTATGTGGATGCGATCGGCCGCTTCGCCGATTCGCCCAACCAGAAGCTGGTGCTGATGCCGCTCGAGGCGTCGAGCGTGATCGGCGCCATCGGCGGCATCGCGGAGCTGGCCAAGCAGGCTTTGTCGAAGCAGGGAGCGGGACCGTGGGAGAAGAAGTAACTTCATTCCTCCAGGGGAACGTCGAGTTCTGGCATTGGTGGGTCCTCGCCGTCCTGCTGATGCTGCTCGAGGTGCTGGCGCCGGGTACGTTCTTTCTCTGGCTCGGGCTCGCCGCCGGGGTCGTCGGTCTGCTGCTGGTGCTCCTGCCGAATCTCGGCTGGCAGTTTCAGGTCTTGATCTTCGCCGTTCTGTCGATCGCGGCGGTGTTCGCGGGGCGGGCCTGGCTCAAGCGCCATCCGATCAAGACCGAGGATACCGGCCTCAACCGGCGCGGCGATGCGCTGATCGGACAGGTCTATGAGCTGGCCGAACCGATCCATACCGGCCGCGGTGCCGTCCGGGTCGCCGACACCGTCTGGCGCGCCGAGGGCCCCGATCTGCCCAAGGGTTCCCGTGTGCGCGTGATCGCGGTGCAGGGCACGACGCTGAAGGTCGAAGCGGCGTAAGCAACAGGAACGGTCTCTCCCTCAGCGCCTGCAAGCCCTTCCCCCTGTCATGTCCGGGCTTGACCCGGGCATCCAGCCTCGCCGGCCCTGGATCGCCGGGTCAAGCCCGGCGATGACAGAGGGGTGGGCATCGGCATGATTAAATGTGCGGCGCCCGCCCCTCTCTTGTCATGCCCGGACTTGATCCGGGCATCCAGTCTTCTGTCGGGATCGCGACAACTCCCGCCCTGGATCGCCGGGTCATGCCCGGCGATGACAGCCGAGGGGGAACTGCGCGCGCGGAGAGGACCTATGACGCGAGGGAAAACGACCACCCCTCCTTTCCCTCCGCCATCCCGCCTCCAATCGGGTAAGTTTGCGGTTCCCTTTGGAGGCATTGGCGTGGCGGCGAAACAGAACTGGCTGAAACTCAACGAGCAGGATTCGGTGCTGGTGGCGCTGGCGGATCTGCCGGTGGGCACGGATGTCGGCGACGGGCTGACCGTGAGCGAGACCATTCCGCGCGGCCATAAGCTCGCGCGCCGCGCGATCGCGGCCGGCGAGCCGGTGATGAAGTTCGGAATCCCCATCGGCATCGCCACCAAGCCGATCGCGGCCGGCACGCATATCCACACTCATAATCTCGAATTCCAGACGATGCGCGTGAACTGGCGCCTGGGCGGTGCCGCGGCAACGCCCAAACCCGCCAACCGCTCGGTCGGATTCGACGGCTTCAAGCGCGAGGATGGTCGTGTCGGCACGCGCAATTATCTGGGCGTGCTGACGACGGTCAATTGCTCGGCGACGGTGGCGCGGCTGATCGCCGACCGCTTTCGGCGCGAGGTCGATCTCTCGGGCTTTCCGACGATCGACGGCATCGCCTCCCTCACCCATCACCAGGGCTGCGGGGCGCGCGGCGACGGGCCCAACATCGCGCTGCTGCGCCGCACGCTGGCCGGCTACGCGCATCATCCGAATTTCGCCGGCGTGCTGGTGGTGGCGCTGGGCTGCGAGGACAACCAGGTCCATGACTTCATGGCGAAGGCGGGCCTGCATGCGAGCGAACGCCTGAAGCCCTTCATCATCCAGGAGGAAGGCGGCACCGAGGCGACGGTGCGCGCGGCGATCGACGCGCTCAAAACCATGATCGAGCCGGCGGCCGCCGCGAAGCGCGAGCCGGTCGGCGCGGAAAATCTGGTCGTTGGATTGCAGTGCGGCGGCTCCGACGGCTTCTCGGCGCTGACGGCCAATCCGGCGCTGGGCAAGGCGGTCGATCTCCTTGCAGCCGCGGGCGGCACCGGGATCCTGAGCGAGACGCCCGAGATCTACGGCGCCGAGAGCCTGCTGCTCGCGCGCGTGACCGACCCCGCCGTGGGCGAGAAGCTGATCGAGCTGATCCGCTGGTGGGAAGAGCATGCGAGCCACGACAATGGCAGCCTCGACAACAACCCCTCGCCCGGCAACAAGGCCGGCGGCATCACCACCATCCTCGAGAAGTCGCTGGGGGCGGTCGCCAAGAGCGGCAGCTCGCCTTTGACCGCCGTCTATCGCTATGCCGAGCCGATCACGGCCAAGGGCGCCGTCTTCATGGATTCGCCGGGCTACGATCCGGTCTCGGCCACGGGCCAGGTGGCAGCCGGCGCCAACCTCGTCTGCTTCACCACGGGGCGCGGCTCCTGCTTCGGCTGCAAGCCCGCGCCCAGCCTCAAGCTCGCGACCAACACGCCCATGTATCGGCGCATGAAGGACGACATGGACATCAATTGCGGCGAGATCGTCGACGGCACCGCCTCGATGGACGAGATGGGCGAGCGCATCTTCGACCTCATGCTCCGCACCGCCTCGGGCCAGAAAACCCGCAGCGAAGAGCTCGGCTATGGCGACGAGGAATTCGTGCCGTGGAACTACGGGGCAACGTACTGAGCGATCGCGTCTGTTCCCCTCCCCCTACCCCCTCCCGCAAGGGGAGGGGGCTCGAACTAACAACAACCGCGCTCTTTCTCCGATCGTAAATCCAGCGAAGGGAAGAAAAATCCACGCCCCCTCCCCTTGCGGGAGGGGTAGGGGGAGGGGTTAGCGTAGAACTCGCTCGAAGCTTAGAAGTAGAGCGAAGCGATCACATCAACTAAGGAAGGGGCGGCGCACCGGTCAGTAGTTCCGGATATTGCCCTGGCTCACCATGCCGTCGCCTTCGACCTTGCCGTCCTCGACCCATTGGATCCCGGTCGCGGCCTTCTTGATGCCGTAGCAGGACTTCTTCGGGTCGGTGCCGTAGACGAAGCACATCTCGTTGCCCTCCACCGTCCATTTGCCGGTGTAGTCCTTGCCCTTGATGGAGCCGTCGGCGCCATAGAACTCGGAATAGGCCATGCCGTCATTCATCTTGCCTTCGACGGTCATGTTCGAAACGGTGCTCTTGATCTGATCGCCGGTGAGCATGTCGTCGGCGAAGCTCACGGTGGCGGCGAACAGCAGCGGTGCCGCCAGCGCGGCCGCCGAGAGGAACAACACGATTCTGCGGTTCATGGACATTCCCTGTCTCCCTTGCGGTTGTGTCGAGCCGGAAGTCCCGCCGACCGATCGACGGGCTTCCGTTGGAGAAGAGATGGGACCACGCCGCCGCATGACGGCGAGTTCACGTCCGATCAAGTTGATGTGATCGCTTCGATCGACGCGACACCCCTCCCCCTACCCCCTCCCGCAAGGGGAGGGGGCGTGGTTGGCGAGGATCTCGCTCGAAGCTTTGAAGTAGAGCGAAGCGATCAGACAGGTCAGGGGGAGGGGCAGCCGCGCGGTTACCGCCTAGTACCTGACGCGCACCGCGTAATTGAAGGTGACCGAGCCTTCCGCCGGAACCGTGACTTCCCAGCGCAGGCGGTTCGAGTTCACTTCCTCATGCTTGGCGCTCTCGCTGAGGATCTTCCAGGTGCCAGGGACGTCCTCGACCAGCACCACCGTGACCGGCTCCTTCTTCGCGTTCTTGAGCTCGACCTCGTAGGCGCTCTCATAGACCGAGTCCGAGATCTTCTCGTATTTGGTCTGGCGCGCATGGGCGGTCACGTCGAAGGCCTGGCCCAGGGTGAGGCGCACATCCTCGTTCTTCGGCGTATGGTCGATCGCATCCTCGCCGACGAACTGCACCTGGCCGTCGCTGTCGGCCTTGTAGACGCGGATCGTGCCCTTGGGCAGCGGCATGCCCATATGCGAGGCATCATTGTTCACGAAGCTGACATAGACGGTCGCGTTGACCCGCTCCTGGTCGCCGATGTCGTAGGTGTAGCCGCGCGCCGTCAGGTTGGTGAAGCGGAACTCCTTGTCGACCGGCACCGAGGCGGCGCTCAGGAGCGCCACCTGCTTGGTCTGGTTCTCGGCAATCGTGGTCGGCCGGCCCAGCGTGTAGAGGTGATATTCGAACAGCGCCTCTTCGGTCATGGCCTGCTCGGCGGCCGGCGCCGGGGCCGCGGCCATGTCCATCGTCTTCATCATCGCTTCCTGGACGCGATGCACGTCGCCCGCCACCAGCTGCAGCTTGGCGTCGCGATAGGTGGTGCCGCTCTGGTTGGTGAGCGTGACCCAGCCATCGATGTCGAGCGTCTTCTCGTCCGGGCTGAGCGAGGCCAC
>NZ_JBOHKS010000055.1:0-3295 GCF_050729195.1 Hypericibacter sp. | reverse complement strand
GCGCCTCTCCTGGCTGGTGCGGCTGCTGGCAATGCTGGTGCTGGGCTTCGTCTCGGCCGCTGCCGCGCTGGCCGTATTGTTCGTGACCCGCACCGGGCTCGACATCCATCGCGAGGTGATCGAGCTGGTGCATCTCCTGGGCGCCCCCGACCGCTATATCGCCCGCCAGTTCCAGACCCATGCATTGATGCAAGGCTTCCTTGGCGGGGTGCTGGGGCTCGCCGCCGGTGCGGCCACCATCACCGCGATCGGCTGGCTGGCCGCCACGCTCGGCGGCGGGCTGGTGCCGCTGGCGCGGCTCGGCTGGATCGACTGGGCCATCATCGCCTCGCTGCCGGTGGCGGCCGCCCTGGTCGCCATGCTGACCGCGCGCATCGCCGTGCTGCATTTCCTGGGGCGCAGCCTGTGAGACCCTCGCTGCGGCAGGTGCGGCGCAACGAGACGGAGCAGCGCCGCCGGCGCTGGGTCCGCCGCCTGGTCCTGCTGTTCCTGATGTTCGGCCTGATCTGGGTGATCGGCCTGGTCGCCTTCGTCACGCGCATTCCCCGCGGCGGCGACGTCGACACCACGACGACCGATGCCGCGGTGGTGCTGACCGGCGGCAGCGAGCGGCTGGAAGCGGGCCTCGAGCTGCTCGCCAACGGCCATGCCAAGAAGCTCCTCATCAGCGGCGTCAACAAGGATGTCGATCTCGCGACGCTGCTGGGTTCGCTCGAGCCCGCCGAGATTCCCAAGCTCTCGCCCGAGACCATCGCCTGTTGCATCGCGCTCGGCTACAGCGCCGAGGACACGCGCGGCAATGCGGTCGAGACGGCCGACTGGATGCGCCAGCAGAAGTTCAAATCGATCCGCCTCATCACCGCGGCCTATCACATGCCGCGCAGCATGCTGGAATTCCATCGCGCCATGCCGGGGGTGCAGGTGCTGCCCTATCCGGTCTTCCCGCGCCAGGTGCGCCAGGAAGGCTGGTGGCGCTGGCCCGGCACCACCAATCTGCTGGTGCGCGAATACAACAAATATCTGGTGGCGCTGTTGCGCGGGCTGGTGCTGCCGGGCGATGCCGGGCTGGCGCCGGTCAGGCCTTAGGGAGCAGCCTGAGGCCATGGCCCATTTGCGCGCGCTCCTCTTCAACCTGCTGTTTTATCTTGTGACGGCTCTGCTCGCGATCGTGGGCCTGCCGACGCTGCTGCTCGGACCCAATGCCGTCTTCGCGCTCTGCCGGGTCTGGGTCGGGATCACGCTCTGGCTGCTGCGGCTCCTGACGGGGCTGGATCACCGCATCCTCGGCCGCGAGCGCCT
The DNA here is from genome assembly GCF_050729195.1 of Hypericibacter sp. Lineage (NCBI taxonomy): Bacteria > Pseudomonadati > Pseudomonadota > Alphaproteobacteria > Rhodospirillales > Dongiaceae > Hypericibacter > Hypericibacter sp. The sequence goes on along the minus strand of NZ_JBOHKS010000055.1, from coordinate 1,996 downwards.
GCCGGCGGAGCCGGTGATCTTCGCGGTCAAGCATCAGTCGAGCTGGGAGACGCTGGCGCTAGCAACGATCCTCGACCGGCCGATCTATGTGCTCAAACGCGAGCTGATCTGGATTCCGCTCTTCGGCCTCTATCTGCTGGGCTCGGGTGCGCTCGCGGTCGATCGCGGTGCGGGCGCCAAGGCGCTGCGCCAGCTGCTGCGCAAGGCCGGAGAGGCCGCCAAGAGCGGCCGGCCTTTCCTGATCTTCCCCGAGGGCACGCGCACGGCGCCGGGCGAGCGGCGTCCCTATCAGCCGGGCATCGCCGCGCTCTATGACAAGCTCGACCGGCCGGTGGTGCCGGTGGCGCTCAATTCGGGGGTCTTCTGGGGCCGGCGCAGCTTCCTCAAGAAGCCCGGGCGGATCACGGTCGAGTTCCTCGAGCCGATCCCGGCCGGGCTCGGCCGCCGCCGCTTCATGAAGGAGCTCGAGACCCGGATCGAAGGCGCCAGCCAGCGCCTGCTCGAAGCCCCGCCGAGCCCCGCGGAATAGGCGGCCTCCAGGCCGATTCTCGGCGCTTCTTCCATCGCTTATCCACAGGTTTTCCACAGGCTTACCAAAACTCGCCCGGGCTGTCCCCGGGATGCTTTTCCGATCCCTTGTGAATAAGGTTAACAGTTCCTACATAACTGAAATTGCTTTATAATTTTTTCGTGGTGCCTGCTGAACCCGGGGAAAACATTTCCGGAACAGGCAGGGTTGATTTGGCAGCTCCGAGGCTCCTAGACTGGCGGCCCTTTTGCCGCCGCTGCCGCCTTCAGAAAGAGTCTTTGCGATGCCGCAAGTGACCGCCATCTCCCAGCAGATCTGGGACATGAAGTACCGCTTCAAGACGCTCGACGGGCGGTCCTTCGACCGCACGATCGAGGATAGCTGGCGGCGCGTGGCCGATGCGCTGGCGGCACTCGAGCCGGAGCGCGAGCGCTGGTCGGATGCCTTCTACCAGGCGCTGGAGGATTTCAAGTTCCTGCCGGCCGGCCGCATCCTGGCCGGTGCCGGCACCGAGCGCACGGTCACCCTCTTCAACTGCTTCGTGATGGGCACGATCCCCGACGATATGGGCGGGATCTTCACCCATCTGCGCGAGGCCGCCCTCACCATGCAGCAGGGTGGGGGCATCGGTTACGACTTCTCGACCCTGCGTCCCCGCGGCGCGCCGGTGAAGGGTGTGGGCGCCGACGCCTCGGGCCCGCTCTCCTTCATGGATGTGTGGGACGCGATGTGCCGCACCATCATGAGCGCCGGCAGCCGCCGTGGCGCGATGATGGCGACGATGCGCTGCGACCATCCCGACATCGAGGCCTTCATCGAGGCCAAGCGCGAGCCGGGTCGCCTGCGCATGTTCAATCTCTCGGTGCTCGCGACCGACGCCTTCATGGCGGCGATCAAGCAGGACGCGCCCTGGGAGCTGAAGTTCAACGGCACCACCTACAAGGTGCTGCAGGCGCGCGAGCTCTGGGACAAGATCATGCGCGCCACCTACGGCAATGCCGAGCCGGGCGTGATCTTCATCGACCGCATCAACCGGCGGAATAATCTCTATTACGCCGAGACCATCAGCGCGACCAACCCCTGCGGCGAGCAGCCCTTGCCGCCCTATGGCGCCTGCCTCCTGGGCTCGATCAATCTGGCGGCCCTGGTCAAATCGCCGTTCGAGGCCGATGCCGCGCTCGATCTCGAGGAGCTCGACCGGTTGGTGCGCATCGCCGTGCGGTCGATGGACAATGTCGTCGACATCTCGCGCTTTCCCCTGCCGCAGCAGGCCGAGGAAGCCAAGGCCAAGCGGCGCATCGGGCTGGGCGTCACGGGCCTCGCCGACGCGCTCATCATGGTGCGCGCGCGCTACGGCTCGGGCCCGGCGGTGGCGCTGACCGAGCAGTGGATGAAGGCGATCCAGCGCTCTGCCTATCTCGCCTCGACCGAGCTTGCCGCCGAGAAAGGGCCCTTCCCGCTGTTCGA
>NZ_JBOHKS010000054.1:0-23860 GCF_050729195.1 Hypericibacter sp. | reverse complement strand
TCCTATATGCGCCTCATCGCCTATGGCGTCATCCTGGCCGCTCTCGCCGGTTCCTGGCAGGGGGCCGATATGCGCCCGCTCGATCTGATCCATGACCGGGCGAACATGGCGACCTTCCTCGCCGACTTCTTCCCGCCGGATTTCCGCGAGTGGCGCTTCTACGTCGAGGAAATGGTGATCACCGTCCAGATCGCGCTCTGGGGGACGGTGATGGCGATCGTCTGCGCGATCCCCTTGGGCCTCGCCTGTGCCGGCAATATCGCGCCCTGGTGGATCCACCAGCCGGCGCGCCGCCTGATGGACATCTGCCGTTCCATCAACGAGATGGTCTTCGCCATGCTGTTCGTGACGTCGGTGGGCCTCGGGCCCTTTGCCGGCGTGCTGGCGCTCTGGGTCCATACCACCGGCATCCTGGCGAAGCTGTTCGCGGAAGCCGTCGAGGCCATCGACCCGCGGCCCGTGGAGGGCATCCGCTCGACCGGCGCCCATAAGCTCGAGGAGATCGTCTTCGGCGTGATCCCGCAGGTCATGCCGCTCTGGGTCTCCTATTCGCTCTACCGTTTCGAATCGAACGTGCGCTCGGCCTCGGTCGTGGGGCTGGTGGGCGCTGGCGGGATCGGCCAGGTGATCTGGGAGATCATCCGCGGATTCCAGTTCGGACAGACCTGCGCGGTGATGATCATCATCGTCATCACGGTGATGTCGATCGACCTGATGTCGCAATGGCTGCGCAAGGCCTTCATCTGAAGCGCGGCTTTGCCGCGGCTTCAGACGCCGGCGAGCAGATCTTCCGGCCGCACGATCATCTGGACGCGATCGCCGGCAAAGACCGCGAGGCTGTGATGGGTGGGCTTGCCTTTGGCATCGACATTGACGGCCTCGGCCTGAAGGATCGGGCGGCTCACCGTCTGCTCCAGGAACTCGGCCTCGCGCGCGCTCGGCAGCCGCGCCAGGATCCGTGTCACCTTGCGGGTGTAGTCGCCCACACCCAGCTCTTCGAGCGCCGCGGTCAGCGACCCCAGCCGCCGATAGGCCTCCTCGATGCCGGCGAAGCGGGGCAGGGGGAATTCATGCACGCCATAGCCCATGGGGGCGCCGTCGGCGATGCTCAAGGTCTCGATCCGCATCACGGCCGCCCCGTCGCGCAGCTTGAGGTCGGCGGCGATGCTGCCGGAGACCGTGGCCTTCTCCGCGGAGATCAGGCGATGGCCCGGTTCGCGGCCCTGGGCCAGGAGATTGCTGCTGAAGCGGGTGCGCCGGCCCAGCACATAGTCGATGGTCTTGTCGTTCACGAAGGTGCCGCGGCCCTGCTCGATGCGCAGGATGCCCTGCTCGGCCAGGGTCGCGACCGCGCGGCGCACCGTGTGGCGATTGACCGTGAAGCGCTCGGCCAATTCGAGCTCGGTCGGCAGCCGGTCGCCCGGCTTGATACGCCCGGCTTTCAGATCCGCGCTCAGGGTTTCGGCGATCTGCCGCCAGACCGTCACCCCCCGGCCGCGCGCGATCGGGTCCTTCATCGCCACTTCCGACTCCATTCGAATGGCCCTCGCCGACACACAGCCTGATTCACGGGCAGGCCGCAAGATTGGTTGACAAGTATAGACGTCTAGATGAATATGACGGCCATGGCAACGCTCGATTCCTCGCAAACCGATCGCGCCCGATGGATGGCCCTGCTGAGCCAGGCCGATCCGGCTGAATTGGAGGCGGCGTGGGGTGAGTTGGACTCCGCGCCATCCCATCATTGGCTGCGTCCGGTCGAGACCGGTCTGGTCATGCTGCGGGGTCGCGCCGGCGGCACGGGCCAGCCTTTCAATCTGGGCGAGATGACCGTCACGCGGGCGGCGGTCATGCTCGACGCCCCGCTTGCCGGGGTCGGCTTCGGCTATGTCGCCGGCCGCGCGCCGCGTCACGCCGAGCTGGCGGCGCTCTTTGATGCGCTGCTGCAGGACGAGACCATTCGCAGCGGGCCATTGGCGGGACTGCTGACGGCCCTGGAGCAAGCCGGCGACCGGAAGCGGGGGCGCCGGGCGGCCGATGTCGCGGCGACCCGGGTGGATTTCACGACCATGGTGCGCGGCGATGACTGATCTGCAAGCTCGCGTCGTTTCGGGGACGGCATCGCGCAAGGGCATGCTGGCGCCGGGACTGCCCGATCCCGTTCACGATGCGCAGCGCATCTTCCGCTGTGCCTTGACCGCGCTCAGCGAGCCGGGCCGCATATTGGAATTCCCGCTGTCGCTCGAGGCGGCTTGTCGTCAACTCGGCGCCGGGGTCGGGCCGGCCGCGCTGGGCCTCATGCTGGCGCTCGCCGACGGCGACACGCCGATCTGGCTCGATCGAAAGGCTTCGGCGGTTGCGGCCTTCCTGGGTTTTCATACCGGCGCGCCGTTGGCCGAGGCGCCGATGGCGGCCCGTTTCGCACTCGTCGCCGATCCGGCTCTCGGGCCCGGAATGATGTCGTTCGATCCGGGCAGCGTCGATTATCCCGACCGCTCCGCAACCCTGATCCTCGAGGCGAGCCGGCTTGCCTCAGGCGGGCAGATGGGGTTCTCAGGCCCTGGCATTCCCACGAAACGCTATCTCGCGATCGAGGGGCTGCCGCGCGACTTCGTCGCCGATTGGGCCGCCAATCACGCGCAGTTTCCCTGCGGCATCGATGTCCTGATCACCTGCGGCAACAAGATCGTCGGTCTGCCGCGCAGCACCGCCTTGGAGGTCTCATGTATGTAGCCGTCAAGGGCGGCGAAGCCGCCATCGAGGCCGCGCATCGGCTGCTGGAACAGGATCGCCGCGGCGATCCCGCGATCCCGGTGCTGACAGTGGATCAGATCGAGGGACAACTTCGCCTGGCGGTCGATCGCGTCATGGCCGAAGGCGCGCTCTATGACCGGCGGCTGGCGGCCCTTGCCATCAAGCAGGCCGCGGGGGATATGGTCGAAGCGATCTTCCTGCTGCGGGCCTATCGCACGACCTTGCCGCGCTTTGCCGTCAGCGAGCCGATCGAGACCGCGAGCATGGCCGCCGACCGCCGCATCTCGGCGATCTTCAAGGACGTGCCAGGCGGCCAGTTCCTCGGACCCACCTTCGATTACACCCACCGGCTGCTGGATTTCGAGTTGGCCGGCAACGCCGCCTCTGAACCGGAGCCAGCGCTGTCGGCGCCAATTGCGCTCGCAGCGGTCCCGCCGGTCATGAGCTGGCTCGAGCAGGAAGGCCTGCTGGAGCCGGAGCGCCCGAAGCCCGATCTTCCCATTGGCGATATCACCCGCGATCCGCCGCAATATCCGGCGACGCGCGACGTGCGGCTGCAGGCGCTGGCCCGCGGCGATGAAGGCTTCCTCCTGAGCCTCGCCTATTCGACCCAGCGCGGCTATGGCCGGAACCATCCCTTCGCCGGCGAGATTCGCAGCGGCCGCGTGACGGTCGAGATCGTGCCCGAAGAGTTGGGCTTCGCGGTCGCGATCGGCGAGATCGAGGTGACCGAATGCCAGTTGGTCAACCAGTTCAAGGGTTCGGCCACGCAACCGCCACAGTTCACGCGCGGCTATGGGCTGGTGTTCGGGCGCTGCGAGCGCAAGGCGATGGCGATGGCCCTGGTCGATCGCAGCCTGCGGGCGGCCGAGTTCGAGGAGACGGTGACGGCACCGGCCCAGGATGAGGAGTTCGTGCTGAGCCATGCCGACAATGTCGAGGCCTCGGGCTTCGTGCAGCATCTGAAGCTGCCGCATTATGTCGATTTCCAGGCCGAGCTCGACATCGTGCGCCGGATGCGCGCCGAAGAGGCGCGCCAGGAGGCGGCGGAATGAGCGAGACCGGTTACAACTTCGCCTATCTCGACGAGCAGACCAAGCGGATGATCCGCCGCGCTTTGCTCAAGGCCGTGGCGATCCCGGGCTATCAGGTGCCCTTTGCCGGCCGCGAGATGCCCTTGCCCTATGGCTGGGGCACCGGCGGCATCCAGGTCACGGCCTCGATCATCGGCCGCCAGGACCGGCTGAAGGTGATCGACCAGGGCGCCGACGACACCACCAACGCCGTCAGCATCCGCAAATTTTTCGCCCGCACCGCCGGTGTTGCCACCACGACGCGCACGGCCGAGGCCAGCATCATCCAGACTCGCCATCGCATCCCGGAGACGGCGTTGCAGCATGGCCAGATCATGGTGTTCCAGGTGCCGATTCCGGAGCCCTTGCGCTGGCTCGAGCCGCGCGAGACTCAGACCCGGCGCATGCATGCGCTGGCGGATTACGGCGCGATGCATCTCAAGCTCTATGAGGACATCGCCCGCTTCGGCCGGGTGACCACGGCTTACGATTATCCGGTTCAGGTCAATGGCCGCTATCTGATGTCGCCGTCGCCGATCCCGCGGCTCGACAATCCCAAGCTCGACCGGTCGCCGGCCCTGCAGCTCTTCGGCGCCGGCCGCGAGAAGCGGATCTATGCCGTGCCGCCCTTCACCTCGGTCAAGAGCCTCGACTTCGCCGATCATCCCTTCGCCGTGGAGCGCTGGCCCTGCCGCTGCGCGCGCTGCGGGGCCGATGACAGCTATCTCGACGAGATCGTGGTCGACGATCGCGGCGGCCGGCGCTTCATCTGTTCCGACACCGACTATTGCAACAGCCGGCTTCAGCCGCAGGCAGCCGAGTGATGACGCCAATCACCGACAGGCCGTTGCTGACGGTCGAAGGCCTGGGCAAGCGATTCGGCACGCGCGTGGCCTGCCGCGACATCGGCTTCTCGCTCTGGCCGGGCGAGGTGTTGGGCGTGGTCGGGGAATCCGGTTCCGGCAAGACCACCTTGCTGGGCTGCATCGCCGGGCATGTGACGCCCAGCGACGGCCGTGTCTGGTTCGAGACGCGTGACGGTGCCAAGGTCGACCTCGCGGCGCTCTCCGAGGCCGAGCGGCGCCGGCGCCTCGGCGACGATATGGGCTTCGTGCACCAGAATCCGCGCGACGGGCTTCGGCTCGACATCAGCGCCGGCGGCAATATCGGCGAGCCGCTGATGCGCGCCGGCATGCGCCATTACGGCACGATCCGCTCGATGGCCGCGGAGTGGCTCGGACGGGTCGAGATCGATCCCACGCGGATCGACGAGAATCCCCGGCGCTTCTCCGGCGGCATGCAGCAGCGCCTGCAGATCGCCCGCAACCTGGTGACCAAGCCACGCCTGGTTTTGATGGACGAGCCGACCGGCGGCCTCGACGTCTCGGTGCAGGCGCGGCTGCTCGATCTCATCCGTCAGCTCGTTGCCGATCTCGGTTTGGCCGTGATCCTGGTGACCCATGATCTGGGCGTGGCCCGGCTCCTGGCCCATCGCTTGATGGTGATGCAGGATGGGCGCATCGTCGAAACCGGCCTGACCGACCAGGTGCTGGACGATCCGCACGAGCCCTATACCCAGTTGCTGGTTTCCTCGGTGTTGCCGCTATGACCCAGGACAATCGTGAAACCATGATCGAGACCCGCGGCCTGTCGAAGAGCTTCACGCTCCATGTCCAGGGCGAGGTCAAGCTGGTCGTGCTTTCCGGCATCGATTTGAGGGTCGGGGCCGGGGAGTGCGTCGTGCTCGACGGTCCCTCAGGCGCCGGCAAGAGCACGCTCATGCGCACGCTCTATGGCAATTACCGCGCCGATGAAGGCGCCATCCTGGTTCGCCATGGCGGTGATCAGGTCGATCTCGCGACGGCGAGCCCGCGGCTGGCGCTCGAGCTGCGCCGCCGGACCCTGGGCTATATCAGCCAGTTCCTGCGCGTGATCCCGCGGGTGCCGACCTTGGAGGTGGTGGCCGAGCCGCTGCGGGCGCGCGGGGTCGACGGGCATGAGGCCCGCGAACGGGCCGGCGCGCTATTGGAGCGCCTGGCCTTGCCGCGGCGGCTCTGGTCGTTGTCGCCCGTGACCTTCTCCGGCGGCGAGCAGCAGCGCGTCAATATCGCCCGCGGCCTGCTGGCGGCCCATCCGATCCTGCTGGTGGACGAGCCGACCGCATCGCTCGACGCCGCCAACCGCAGCATTGTTGTCACCTTGTTGCGCGAAGCTCGCGCTGCCGGGACCGCCATCGTCGCCATCTGCCATGATCCCGAAGCGCGCGCCGCGCTGGCGACCCGATTTTACAGCCTTCCGCCCAGAGAGTTGGCCGCATGAACCGCGACACCGTCCTGACCAACGCCTGCATCGTCCTGCCCGATGAGATCCTCGACGGGACCCTGGTCATCCGCGACGGCAAGATCGCGGAGATCGAGACAGGCGTCAGCCGGCTCGAAAGCGCCATCGACTGCGAGGGCGACTATGTCATTCCGGGCATGGTCGAGCTTCACACCGACAATCTGGACAAGCATATCGCGCCGCGGCCGCGGGTTCATTGGCCGGCGCGCTCGGCCGTGGTGGCGCATGACGCGCAGATCGCCACCGCCGGGATCACCACGGTGTTCGATTCGGTTGCGATCGGCGACATCCACCGCGAGAGCGACCGGATCGAGACCCTGACGGCGATGGCCGAGGGGCTGGAGGAATGCCAGCGCGAGAACATGCTGCGGGTCGAGCATTTCCTGCATCTGCGCTGCGAGATCTCGCATGGCGAGCTGCCCGCTCACCTGGAAAGGCTGGCTCAGCATCCTTGCCTGAAGCTGGTGTCCCTGATGGACCATACGCCCGGCCAGCGCCAGTTCGCGACCCTGGCGCAGTACGAGTCCTACTATAAGGGCAAGTACCAGATGAGCGATGCGGACCTCGCGAGCTTCGTCCAGCGCTGCCTGAACGATCGCGCGCTTCACGGCGATGCCAATCGGGCGGCGGTGATCCAGCTGGTGCGCGAGCGCGGCCTGAAGCTGGCCAGCCACGACGATGCGACCGTGGAGCATGCGGAAGAGGCGGCGGCGGCGGGTGCCGTCGTGGCCGAGTTTCCCACGACGCAGGTCGCAGCCCTGGCGCTGCGCGAGCACGGCATCGGCATCCTCAGCGGCGCACCCAATGTCGTGCGCGGCGGCTCGCATTCGGGCAACATCTCGGCCATCGATCTGGCGCGGGACGGGCTGGTCGATATCCTCTCTTCGGATTATGTGCCGACGAGCCTGCTGCCGGCTTCCTTCCGGCTGGTCGAGGAGCTGGGCTATTCCCTGCCGGCGGCCATTCGGATGGTGGCGACAAGGCCGGCCGATGCGATGGGGCTGAACGACCGCGGTCGGATCGCGCCGGGCTTGCGCGCCGATCTGGTGCGCGTGGCCGAGCGGGGCGGGTTGCCGCTGGTGCGCGCGGTGTGGCGGCAGGGCGAGCGCGTGGCCTGAGCCATGATCGCGCTTGAGCAGGGACAGCCGGAGCATCCCTGGGCCGACGGGCGCAGCATGACCGAGGCGCCCCTGCTGCATCCGACCGCCATCGTGAAGGCCAGCCGCTTCGGCCCCTGGACGGTGGTGGGTCCGCGCAACCAGTTGCTCGAGGTCGATTTTCGCGACTGGTCCTATGCGGTGCGCGATGTCGAGATCTTCAACGCCGATGTCGGCAAGTTCTGCAACCTCGCCGCCGGCGTGAGGCTCAACCCGACCAATCATCCGATGGAACGCGCCACGCTCCATCACTTCACCTATCGCAGCCGCTCCCATCATCTCGCGGATGCGGACGATCCCGAGATCTTCGCCTGGCGTCGTTCGCATAGAGTGGTGATCGGGCCGGATGTCTGGATCGGGCATAACGCGATCGTGCTGCCCGGACGCAGCGTCGGCACGGGGGCCGCGATCGGCGCCGGCGCCGTCGTGACCAAGGACGTGCCCGATTACACGGTGGTTGCGGGCAACCCCGCGCGCATCATCCGCCGGCGCGTCGACGAGGCGACCGAGACCCGGCTCAAGGCCATCGCCTGGTGGGATTGGAGCCCGGCGAGATTGCGCGCGAGCCTGCAGGATTTCCGGCAACTGGACGCGTCGGCTTTCGCCGAAAAATACAGCCGGCCCGAGGTCATGGCGGGAATGCCGGCATGACGACCGAGCTTCCCGGTCGGCTCTTCTATGTGATGGGCGCCTCGGGCGTCGGCAAGGACAGCCTGCTCACCTTCGTCCGCCAGGCCGGAGATCCTCTCCATGTCGCCGTGGCTCATCGCTATATCACCCGGCCGGCCAGGGCGGGCGGCGAGAATCATATCGCGCTCAGCGAAGCCGAGTTCCGTGCCCGGCTCGGGGCCGGCTGGTTCGCGCTGCATTGGCGCAGCCATGGGTTCTTCTATGCAATCGGCCGCGAGATCGACCTTTGGCGTCGAGGCGGCATCAATGTCGTTCTCAACGGATCGCGCGAATATCTCCCCGAAGCGCTGGAGGCTTATCCCGATCTGGTGCCGATCCTGATCACGGCGGAACCCGCCTTGATCGCCAGCCGGCTGACCGCCCGGAAGCGGGAGTCGGGCCCCGAGATCGCCGAGCGCCTCCGCTATAGAGAGGATGTCGCCTCTCCGCCGGAAGATTTCATCAGGATCGACAATAGCGGTGCGATGGAACTGGCCGGGACGGCGCTGCTGGCGCTGGTCGGCCAGTCAGCGGGTTCGCCTGCCGTCAAGGCGCGGTAGTCCCGCACTCGCTTCCCGGCGGGTCTGGGCTTCGCTATCCTCTGAGCCATGACGGCCAGTTTGTCCGAGGCTCCGCCAGCCGACGCGATGCAGATCCTGATCGATACGTTCGGTCTTTCCAGGCCGCTGTCGATCGTCGACATCGGCGCCAACCCCATCATCGGTGGAACGCCACCTTACAAACCCCTGCTCGATCGGGGTGTGGCACGGCTGAGCGGCTTCGAGCCCCAGGCCGACGCCTTCGCGCAACTGGTCGCGGGCGCACGCCCCAACGAGACCTATCTGCCCTATGCCGTCGGGGACGGCGCCGACCACACATTGCATATCTGCCGATCGCCGGGGATGGCGAGCCTTCTGGAGCCGGATCCCCAATCGATGGCGCTGTTTCATGGATTTCCGAAATGGGGCGAGGTCGTCGAAACCCGCCCGGTCGCCACCCATCGGCTGGACGACATCGCGGAGATCGACGCGGTCGACTATCTCAAGATCGACGTCCAAGGCTCGGAGCTGGCGGTCTTCCAGGGCGGGCGCGATAAGCTCTCCTCGGCCATGGCAGTCCATACCGAGGTGTCCTTCGTCACGCTCTATCGCAACCAGCCCACGATCGGCGATATCGATCTCGCGCTACGCTCTCTCGGCTTCATCCCGCACGCTTTCGTCGACATCAATCGGCGGGCGATCGCGCCGATAACGATCGACAACGACATCTATCGGGGTCTCAATCAACTGCTGGAAGCGGACATGGTCTATCTGCGCGATTTCCGCGATCCCGCGACATTGAGCGACGAGCAGCTCAAGTTCCTGGCCATCATCGCGCAGGGTTGCTACGGGTCGTTCGATCTCGCGGCTCGCTGCCTCAAGACCCTCATCGGGCGCGGAACCGCTGCGTCTGGGGCCATGCCGGCTTTCCTCAGGGCTCTGAACAACTCCGGTCCGTCACACTGAAGCTCTCGGCTGTCCTGATCGCGGCCTAGGTCGTCCCGCTATAGCTATGGCCGGCAATCGGATGAGGCTGGTAGGGCTCCTCCAGCCGTTTGATCTCCTCCGGCTCCAGGGTCAGCTCCGAAGCGGCGATCGCATCGTCGAGATGATGCGTCTTGGTGGCGCCGACGATGGGCGCCACAATGCCGGGCTTCGCGAGGAGCCAGGCGAGCGCGATCTGGCTCGGCGGCACGCCGCGCTCCTTCGCGACTTCGGCGCAACGCGCGATCACCGGCGCATCGAGCGCTTCCTGCTTGGCATAGAGCCGGTTCTGATACTCGTCCGTGGTCGAGCGCGGCGTGCCGGCGCTCTTGCTGCCGGCGAGGCGCCCGCGGGCGAGGGGCGACCAGGGAATGACACCGATCCCCTGATCGACGCAGAGCGGCATCATCTCGCGCTCTTCCTCGCGATAGGCGAGGTTGTAATGGTTCTGCATGGTCTGGAAACGGGCCAGGCCCTCGCGGGCCTGGATCGCGAGCGACTTCATGAACTGCCAGGCGAACATGGAAGAGGCGCCGATATAGCGAACCTTGCCGCTGCGGACCAGGATGTCGAGCGCCTCCGCCATCTCCTCGATGGGCGTCTCGGGATCGAAGCGATGGATCTGATAGAGGTCGATATGATCGGTGCCGAGGCGGCGCAGACTGGCCTCGACGGCGGTCAGGATATGTTTGCGCGACAGCCCTCTGTCGTTCGGGCCATCGCCCATCGCGCTATGGACCTTGGAGGCGATGATCACCTGGTCGCGCTTGGCGAAGTCGCGGATGGCGCGGCCGAGGATCTCCTCGCTGACGCCGCCGGAATAGACATCGGCCGTGTCGAAGAAATTGATGCCTTGCTCGAGGGCGCGCCGGATGAAGGGCCGCGCCTCCTCCTCGGTCAGCACCCACGGGCGCCATTCCGTGGTGCCGTAGGACATGCAGCCGAGGCAAATGCGAGAGACTTTGACGCCCGTGGAGCCGAGGCGGACATAGCGCATGGGAATTCCCTTTGGATAGCGGATCGGAGCGGCGCTGGGGAGCGCGGGACCGGTTCAATGAACGGTTCGCCCGCGAGGACGGGCGGTACCTGATAGGAGATTGTAGGGGGCGGGCTGTCGTCAAGGCTGCTGAAGGCTTAGTCAGGCGCCTCGAGCCGGCTCGGCCTCGCGATTGGCGCCACGGCGCAGCCGCCGCAACGTCCCTCGCAGGTTCTTCGCGAAACTTCGCCTTCCCAACCACGCCGCATGAAAAATTCGCAACCCCGCGTAATGCGGTCGGGATTGGCCGGCCAAGGCAAGGCCGCCCAGCCGCGCCAGGATCGCCATCTTTCGCTCGCCCTGATGCGGTTGCATGCGATTGAGCTCGGCCACGCTGTTGGGCAGCAGTTTGAGCCTGCCGCCCTGTTCCATGCGGGCCAGCAGGGCCTCGCCGGCGGCCGTGCGCGCGATCACGGCGTTCCAGCTTTCATACTCGCCATGGGCATAGCCGTCGGCGGTGATCCAGGCATCGCCGCAGGCGATGTCGGCCTGCTCGCCGGTGGCATCGGGGCAGATCTTGCAGCGGAACTGGATCTCCTGCGCCAGCTCGTTGCCCCAGGTCTCGTCATAGCTCTGCTCGAAGACGCGGCCATTCTTGGCTTCGATCCGGGTGGGGCCGGGGCAGCCATGGCCCCGATAGCGCATCAGGCGAACCTGGTCCTCGCTCAGGCCATATTTGCCGACAATGGCTTGCGAGATGCCCAGGCTCGAGACACCGGCGCAGAAGAAAGCGACGCGATAGCGGACCAGCCGGTCCACGCGCGGATCGAGGCGCGCCAGATTGCGCAGCGCGGCGATGTCGCAAGGCTTGCCGACGACGGCGAAGGGCTTGCCGGCCGTCAGCATCCCCTCGAGATCGGTCAGCGGTGCCGCCGGACCATAGCGCGCACCGGCCGCCTCCATGACGCCTTGGAGCCCGCGGCTCACCTGCGGAACCGAACGCAGCGCTTGGGTTGGATCGGCCTTTGTATGGAGGACGGCCTCGACCTCGCCGCTGGCGAGCAGATAGCTGGCGAGAGCGGAGATCACGCCGCCCGACGCCGCCTTGAAGCGCATCTCTTCGTCGGTCGCCTGGCCGCGCGCGAGCCGCTTGATCGGTCCCCAGAGCGGATCGATAGAGATGCCGACTTCCGGCGTGGCCCGCTGCCGGTTGCCGGGACAGGCGGAGAGGATGCGGCGTTCTTCGCTGGCCGGGAGAGGCTGTCGGATCCGAGGCCGTAGGAATCCTTCCGGCGTCATCTCCAGGCGAATGCGATCGGGCCCGGCCATGCTCTGGCAGAGACCGCAGCCGGTGCAGAGCCCTTGGCGAACGACCTCGGTCAGCGTGCGCGGATGTTTCACGATGGCGAGCGGTCGTCGATATGGCGGCCCCGCCCGGCCGCGGTCGAGACCCAGCCGCGATCCCAGACCCTCTCGCCGCGCGAGAAGGTGACGACCGGCCAGGCGGACAGTTCGCGTCCCTCATAGGGCGTGTAGTCGCATTCGTCATGCAGATCGGCATGGCGCAGCGTCCGCTGCTCGCCATGCTTCCACAGCGCGATGTCGGCATCCGCACCCGGCATCAGGCTGCCTTTGCGCGGATAGAGCCCATAGATCCGCGCGGGATTGGTGGCGGTCAGGGCGACGAATTGCTGGCGCGTGAGCCGGCCCCGCGTGACGCCTTCATGATAGAGCAGCGGCAGTCGCGTCTCGAGGCCGGGAAGACCTGGCGGCACTTTGCGGAAATGCGGATGCTCGCCGCCCTGGCTGCGCTTGCCGTCGCTGCCGGCGAAGCGATAGGGGCAATGATCGGACGAGACGAGCTGGAAGGCGCCCTGCTGAAGTCCGCGCCATAGCTGGGCCGCGTCATCCTCGCCGCGTGGCGGCGGCGAGCAGATATGCTTGGCCGCCTCCCAGCCGGGTTCATGCAAGTGATGGCCCATCCCGAGGAGATATTGCGGACAGGTCTCGGCCAGGACCGAAATGCCGCGATCCTGGCCCCAGCGGATCTGCTCCAGCGCCTCTGCCGAGGACACATGGACGATCATGACCTTGGCGCCGGTGATCTGCGCCAGGGCGATCGCGCGGTGGGTGGCCTCGCGCTCAACCGCTGGTGGTGCGGACTCCGCGAAGGCACCGAGATCGGTATGGCCTTCGGCTTCAAGGCGCTGCGATAGCCAATGGACGCAATGCCCGTTCTCGGCATGGACCATGGTCACGGCTCCGCCGCGCCGGGACGCGTCCATCACCTCGAGGATCTGCCGATCGTCCAGCATATAGCCGGGATAGGTCATGAAGACCTTGAAGGAGCGATAGCCATCGGCGATCAAGGCCGGTAGCTCTTGGCCGATCAGGGGTCCCGAGACATCGGAGACGATGAGATGGAAGGCATAGTCGATCAGCGCCTTGCCCTTGGCACGCCCGTGATAATCCTCGACCGCCTGGCGCAAGCTCAGGCCCGGCAATTGATTGGCGAAGGGCATGATGGTGGTGGTGCCGCCGCAGGCGGCAGCCCGCGTCGCCGAGGCGAAATCGTCGGCGAGCCGGGCGCCCATATATTCGGGCTCGTCCACATGGCAGTGGGCATCGACGCCCCCCGGCATCACCAGAAGGCCCGTGGCATCGACATCTTCGCGCGCTTGCGGCAGGTCGCGGGCGACCGCGACGATCCGGCCGTCGGCGACACCGACATCGGCGACGAACTCCTCGGAGGCCGTCACCACCGTGCCGCCACGGATGGCCAGATCGAGGCGCATCAGATCACCTCGTTGAAGAGGAGGTCGGTATAGGTATCGCGCCGGCGCATGACCTCGTAGCGGCCATCGAGGTCGAGCATGCCGACCTCGGGTCGCGGGCGCCCGTTGTTGGGTGTGATCTGGTCCAGCGTATAGGCGCCGGTATCGAGGAAGGCGATGATATCGCCGGGACCGGTCGAGCCGGCGAGCTTTCGCGTTGGCGGCAACCGTACCAGCGTACTTTCCAAAAGCTCGCGGGATTGGGCCAGCTTGGGATCGGCCTTGAGGAGCCTCACCAGGGTCTGCTCGCCATCGACATCGAAGAAGGCATCGCCATTGTCGCAGAGCGGTCCGACGACACGGAACTCCGAGAGCGGCTCGTCGATCTTGTTGGCCGTGATCGAGTGGTAATACCACTTATAAGTGTAAGACTCGACGATGGTGTTGTAGCCCGCATCGAGATAGAGCCAGTCATGGCCGGCGCGTGTCTTCACGGTTTCGACCGTCGACAGCGTCACGGCGGCATCGCCGACCATGCGCCGGCCAGGCTCGACCAGGATTTCTATCTGCTCGCCGAGCCCCTTGCGCAACGGCGCCAGGCCGGCGCGTGCGATATCGGCGCTGTCGATCCGGGGCGCGAAGATATCGCCCTGCGGTGTCCGGTTGACGCCGCGCATATAGGGCAGGGGGAAGCCGCCGCCCAGATTGACATGTTCCAGCCGCAGGCCCAGCCCGTCCTGCAGCCGGCGCGCCTGCTCGACCAGCACATGGGCCGCCGATACATAGGGCCCGGTATCGGTGATCTGCGAGCCGACATGGGCATGGATGCCGACCAGCCGCAGGGCGTTCGGCTGCGCCCGCAGCAACGCCATGGCGCGGTCGAGTTCCTGCAGCAGGATGCCGAACTTGGTGCCTTCCGATCCGGTGCGATTGCCGGGGGAGGTGGGACTGTCGACTTCGGGCACGATGCGCAAGGTCACGCGGGCCTGGCAGCCCAGATCCGCGGCGACCTCGCCGATCCGCTCCAGCTCGAACAGGCTGTCGACATTGATGGCCTTGATTGGCGGGCTCAGCGCTTCCGAAATCTCGGCCTTGGATTTGGCGACCCCGTTGAAGACGATCGAGTCTGGGGGAATCCCGGCGAGCTTCGCGCGGAACAACTCGCCGCCGGAATTGACTTCGAGCGCGATGCCTTCCGCGTGAAGCAGCCGCAATACCTTGATCGTGGAGAGCGCCTTGGCCGCGTAGCAGATCGTGCTGCGCGGATGGGAGGCGGCGAAGACCGTCTTCATCGTCCGCGCGGTCTCGGCGATCCGGCGGGCCGAATAGACGAAGAACGGCGTGCCGCGCTCGTGCGCCAGCGTCACCAGATCCACGCCGTCCATGGTCAGGCGACCTTGCTCGGAGCCCCGATAGCCCTCGATCTTCCAGTCCTGTCCCATGGCCGGCTTGGCGTTCACGTCGTTTCCGGGGGCGGGATGGCGCCGGTGCGCTCGGTGATCAGCTTGTAATGCTCGATCCGGCGGTGATAGGCGAAATTGAAGATATCGGCGCGATAGGGCGCGCCCATATCGAGGTCGCACTTTCGCACCACCAGCTCATCTCCCATCGTGGCGCATTGCGCGACGATCTCGCCCGAGGGCGCGATGATGCAGGTCTGGCCGATCATGTTGAAGCCTTCCTCGAAGCCGGCCTTGGCGACGCCCACCACCCAGGTCGCATTCTGATAGGCACCCGACTGCATCACCAGGTGATTGTGAAAGGGTTCGAGCGCGTCGAGCTCGAAGGGGTCGCCCAGCCCGATCGGCGAGTTATAGCCGAGCAGCACCATCTCGACGCCCTGCAACCCCATGACGCGATAGGTCTCGGGCCAGCGTCGGTCGTTGCAGATGCACATGCCGAGGATGCCGCCGAAGGCGCGCCAGACCGGGAAGCCCAGATCGCCGACCTCGAAGAAGCGTTTTTCCAGATGCTGGCCCGGCCGGTCCATGACGTCGGAATGGCCCGGAAGATGGACCTTGCGATATTTGCCGACGATGCGGCCGGTCTTGTCGACCAGGATCGAGCTGTTGAAGCGCCGCTTGCGTCCGTTCTCGATGACGAGCTCGGCGAAGCCCAGCGAGAAACCGATACCGCGCCGCGCCGCCTCCTCGAACAAGGGCTTCGTCTCGGGCCCCGGCATCTCCGACTCATAGAAGGAATCGAGCTCACGCTCGTCCTCGATCGCCCAGCGCGGAAAGAAGGTGGTGAGGGCCAGCTCGGGATAGGCGATCAGGTCGCAGCGGAAGCCGTGCGCTTCGCGCATCAGCTCCAGCAGCCGGCCGACCACCTGCTTGCGGCTGTCGTTGCGCGCGATGGGACCAAGCTGGGCGGCGCCGACGGTGATGGTGCGGGGCATGTGGTTTTCCGAAAATCGATCGATGATGGAATGTCGCCCCGGCCGGTCAGCGCTGAGTTGGGGTCTCGGCGCTGGCCGGGCGGGAACGAGGCCTGCGTCAGTTGCCGGCCTTCACAAGGTCCCACATCGTCTGCAGCTTTTCGCGCTGCTTCTCGGACATGGGGCCAAGGAAATTGCCCTTCTTCAGATAGTCGCTGGGATCGCCTGCGAGACCGATCGCCTCCAGGTCGGCTTTCGGCACCAGGGCCAGGGCCTTGCTGTTGGCGTGGCCATAACCCCAGTTCTCGACCAGGTTCTTGCCGGACTCAGGATCTTCCAACGCATTGATGAAATCATAGACCTCTTCGACCGGCGCGGTCGCCGACTTCAGATGGGCGAAACCGCAGAGCCAGGTGACCAGCCCTTCCTTCGGCTCCAGCATGAAGTTGATCGGCACACCCTGGCTGCGGAGATTCTTGAAGCTGTTGGGCCAGCCCCAGGCAACCTCGATCTCGCCCGAGGCCATGGCCTGTTCGAGCTGGGCGGGATCCTGCCAGATGAAGCGGACATTGTTGCGCAACGCCCTCATCTGCGCCTCGATCAGTGGATAGTCGGAGTCCTGCAGATCGAGGGGATGTTTGATGCCGGCGAGCACGGCGGTCAGCTGGTAGATCTCGTCGAAGGCATCCGGGATCGCGACCTTACCCTTGTATTTCGGGTCGGTCAGGATGGTGAAGCTCTGCTCGGTGATCTGCACCTTGTCGGTGCGATAGAGCACCGACGAAGCGCCCCATTCCCAGGGCACCAGCCAATGCTGGCCGTCGAGCACCAGCGCGTCGGCGTCGCGCAACTCGGGGATCAGGTCGTTCCAGGCCGCGACCTTGCTCGGGTCGATCGGTTGGAGCAGCCCGGCTTCCTTCCATTTCTTGACGTCATGGATGCAAGGATGGGCGATGTCGGCGGTGAAGCCGCTCTGCAGCTTGGTGAAGCCCTCGTCGGTGCCGCTATAGAAGGAGAATTGCGGGCCCGAGCCATATTTGTCGGTATAGGGCTTGCGGAAGGACGGGTCGTCATAGCCCGCCCAGGTGAAATAGCGGAGGGTCGAGGTGGCGGCGAGGGCCGAAACCGCGACGGTGGCAAAAAGGGCGACGGGCAAGGCCAGTTTCGCAAGCCGCGTCCAGCGACGGCGGCTGCGATCGGTTCTCTCGATCATGGCGTGAATCCCCTGATGGTAGACGATATTCCGGCCGGTTGGGGTTGCGGGCGGGCCTGGCGCCCGCGAGTGCCCTTCTTCTGTTCCGGAGCCCCAGGCTAGGTCCGGGGCGCCTCACCCAACAAATGACGAGTGTTGTGGCAATGGCCTAAATTTTGTTATGGCTCTGTTGGAACAGCCATGCGCCGCTTGCTCAACCTGAATTGGATCCGCAGCTTCGAAGCCTCCGCCCGGCATCTGAGCTTCACCGGGGCTGCGCGCGAGCTGAACATGACCCAGGCCGGCATCAGCCAGCATATCCGCCTGCTGGAGGGCCAGCTCCGGGAGTCCCTGTTCCACCGCCTGCCGCGCGGGCTGCAATTGACCGACGCCGGCGAGGCCTATCTCCGGGTCGTGCGCGAGAGCTTCGACCATCTGACCTTCGGGACCGCCGAGATCTTCGGCCATGGCGAGGAGGGGCTGGTCACGGTGCGCACCAACGTCGCCTTCGCGACCCATTGGCTGGCGCCGCGCCTGGCCGGGTTCCACGCCCAGTTTCCCGCGGTCGCACTCCGCCTTACCGCGGCGGTGCATGGCATGGATACGGTCTGGGAGGGTGTGGATCTCGAGATCCGCTATGGCCATGACCATGCGACGGGGCTCTCGAGCCAGCCGATCACAACCGATCGTCTCTTCCCGGTCTGCGTCCCGGCCCTGGCCGCTTCACTCAAGGAGCCGCGCGACCTGCTGGGTCAGCGCCTGATCCATGTTATCGGCAATCGCCAGGGCTGGACCGACTGGTTTGCCGAGACGGGCCTGCGCGGCGTGACCTTCGACCAGGTACTGCAGACCGACACCTCGGCGATCGGCCTCGAGCTCGCCGCCGCGGGGGTGGGGGTGGCGCTGGGGCATAGCTCGCTGGTGAAACCGATGATCCAGGCGGGCCGGCTGGTCCGTCTCTTTGACGCCGAGATCGACGCGCAAGGCCCGTTCTATCTGGTGGCGCCGTCCGACCGGCCGATGCGCGCCGAGGCGAGGAGCTTCAAGACCTGGCTATTGGCGGAAGCGGGCGTCGAGATCGAGGCCAAGGCACCGCCGAAACCGGGCCGCGGTCGCAAGGCGGCGCGGCGAAGCGCGGCCCTGGCCAGCAAGCCTGCACGCCGGAAGCGCGCGCCATGAGCGGAGCGGGCTTGGATGCACGCTTCGATGTCGCCATCGTCGGCGGCGGCGTGGTCGGTTGCGCCATGGCGCGGCGCTTCGCGCTGGAAGGCGCCCGGACGATCCTGCTCGAGCGTTCGACCGACATCCTGGCGGGGCCGAGCAAGGCCAACAGCGCGCTGCTCCATACCGGCTTCGATGCGACGCCCGGCAGCCTCGAGCTCGCCTGCGTGCGCGCGGGCTATGCCGAATATCTGGAAATCCACGACCGGTTGAACCTGCCGCTGCTCGAGACCGGTGCCGTGCTGGTGGCCTGGACCGAGGAGGAGGCGGGTAAGCTCGACGGGATTCTGGCCCAGGCCCATGCCAACGGCGTGACTGACGTCCGGCGCATCGGGCGCGATGAGCTGATCGCGCGTGAGCCGCATCTGGCGGAGACAGCGCGGGAAGCCATTCTGGTTCCCGGCGAGCATGTGATCGACCCCTGGTCGGCGCCGCTCGCCTATCTGCGCCAGGCGGTCGAGAACGGCGCGCAGGCGTTGTTCTCGGCGCCCGTCGAAGCGGGTGAGTTCGACGGCAGCCGATGGAAATTGAGCACGCCGCATGGACCCGTCACGGTCGGGCTCGTGATCAACTGCGCCGGTCTCTGGGGCGATCATCTCGATCAGTCGCTGCTGGGACGAAAGGATTTCTCGATCTGGCCGCGCAAGGGCCAGTTCGCGGTGTTCGACAAGGCCGCGGCGCCCTATCTGCGCAGCATCCTGCTGCCGGTTCCGACCGAGCGGACCAAGGGTGTCGTGCTGGCACGCACCATCTTCGGCAATCTGCTGGTGGGACCCACCGCCGAGGAGCAGACCGATCGCGAGCATCCTTCGACCGACGGCCCGACCCTGGCGCGGCTGGTCGAGCATGCGGCGCGCCTGGTGCCCGCCCTGGCCGGAATGTCCGTGACGGCGGCCTATGCCGGATTGCGGCCGGCGAGCGAGCATAAGGACTACCAGATCCGTGCCCATGCGGAGCGCCGATGGATCACCGTCGGCGGGATCCGCTCCACCGGATTGACGGGCGCGCTCGGCATCGCACGGCATGTCTGGTCGCTCTATGAGGGCCTCGGCAATCGTCATACGGCGCCGGCAGCGCCGGTCTGGCCGCGCATGCCCAACATCGCCGAGCATCGGGCCCGCGATTTCCAGCAGCCCGGCTATGGCGAGATCGTCTGCCATTGCGAGCTGGTGACGCGGCGCGAGATCGAGGCCGCGTTGACAGGCCCGCTGCCGGCAGGCGATCTCGGCGGCCTCAAGCGACGAACGCGTGCGATGATGGGGCGCTGCCAGGGCTTCTATTGCAGCGCCCATGTCTGTGCCATCGCCAAGGGTCGCATCGCGATGCCGGACAAGCTCGGCGAGACGTTGCCATGACGGACCTGCAGCCTCGTGCGTCGGTCTGCCGTGTCGCCATCGTGGGTGGGGGCCCCGCAGGTCTCGGCGCCGCATTGGCGTTGCGGCAGAGCGGCATCGACGGTGTCATCGTGATCGAGCGCGAAGCGGAGGCGGGCGGCATCCCCCGCCATTGTGGGCATCCCGTCTTCGGTTGGCGCGAGTTCGGCCGTGTCCTGTCGGGGCCGGCCTATGCGCGGCGCCTGCGGGAAGCCGCGCTCGCGGCCGGTGCCGAGATCTGGACGCGCAGCAGCGTGACCCAGCTCCATAGGGACGGAAAGATCGAGCTGGCGAGCCCCGCCGGCCTCGGGCAGCTCACGGCGGAGCGTGTCATTCTGGCGACCGGCGTGCGCGAAGCGCCGCGCAGCGCAAGGCTTGTCGGCGGCGATCGTCCCTGGGGCGTTCTCACCACCGGGGCCTTGCAGAGCTTCGTCTATCTCGAGCGCCTGCGGCCCTTCCGGCACCCGGTCATCGTCGGCACGGAGCTGGTCTCCTTCTCGGCCATCCTGACCGCGCGGAAGGCCGGCATGCGTCCGGTCGCGATGATCGAGGCGAACGGCCATACGACGGCGCGATGGCCCGGCGCCTGGATGGCGCGCGTCTTCGGGCTGCCGCTGCGCCTCGACACGCGGCTCGTCGATATCCGCGGGAACGGCCGCGTCGAGGCCGTCACGGTCGAGACGGGCGGCAGAACCGAGACCATCGATTGCGACGGCGTCATTTTCACCGGCCGGTTTCTGCCGGCGGCGGAGCTGGTGCGGTCGAGCCCCTTGCGCTGGGACAGCGGCAGCGGCGGGCCTGTCATCGATCAGTTCGGCCGCTGTTCCGATCCGGCCTATTTTGCGGCTGGCAATCTGCTGCGTGCGGTCGAGACCGCCGGCTGGTGCTATCGCGAGGGTCGCCGCGCCGGCGGGTTCGTCGCCGACGACCTGCAGGGCCGGCTGCCGTCCTCGCCGCGGCGGATCGCGTTCGAGCGCGGTCCGGCCATCAAGCTGATCGTTCCCCAATCCCTCGAAGTGGGCGTGACCGATTCTTCGGCCATGCTGCAGCTGCGCGTCGATCGACCGGTGGCCGGTCGCCTGACGATCGAAGCCGGCGGCCAGCGACTGTGGGAACGTCGGATAAAGACGAGACCGGAACGCCGGATTCTGATTCCGCTGCAGACGCTTTCCATTCCTCCTGGCGTGGACCGCCTGCAGGTCGGAGTTACGGAATGACACGGTCATAGGAGCGTCAGTCGCCATGCGTATCGTCGCGATCGACCAGGGGACCACCTCGACGCGCGCCCTCGCGGTGGAGACGGATGGAAGCTGTCGGGTGGTCCATAGCGAGCGCCACGAGCAGCATCATCCGGGCGCCGGACGGGTCGAGCATGACGGCGAGGAACTGGTCGCCAATATCCGCCGCTGCCTTGCCGCGGCGGGCAAGGCCGATGTCATCGGCATCGACAACCAAGGCGAAAGTTGCCTCGCCTGGGATGCACAAACAAAACGCCCGATCTCGCCGGTGATCGTCTGGCAGGACGCACGCACCAGCGATCAGGTGGAGCGCCTCAAATCCGACGGCGCCGAGACTCTCACGCTGACGCGCGCGGGGCTGCCGCTCGATCCCTATTTCTCCGCGACCAAGCTGCGCTGGCTGCTCGACCATGCGGAGGGGGCCCGCGATCTGGCGCAGGCAGGGCGATTGCGGTTGGGCACCACCGACGCCTTCTTCCTCAATCGCCTGACGGGAACTTGCGCCACGGACATCACCACGGCGAGCCGGACCTCGCTGATGAATCTCGAGACCGGCAACTGGGACCCGGAGCTTTGCCAACTGTTCGGTGTGCCGGGCGAATGTCTGCCGGAGATCCGCCCGACGGTCGGATCTTTTGGCGAGATCGATGGGGTTCCTGTGGCGGCCTCGATGGTCGATCAGCAGGCGGCGCTCTATGGTCATGGCTGCCGCGCGCCGGGCGACGTCAAGATCACCTTCGGCACCGGCGCTTTCGCGCTCGGCGTGACCGGCGAGCGCATCGTGCGATTGCCCGAGCGCGGGCTGCTCCCGACGGTCGCCTGGCAGATCGGGCCGAAGCGCAGCTATGCTGTCGATGGCGGCGTTTATAATGCGGGCTCCGCGGTCGATTGGGCGCTGCGCCTGGGTCTCGCACCCGATCTGGCCGCGCTCGACAGCTTCGACCGGCCGCCGGCGATCGAGCGTTCCCTGGCTTTCGTGCCGGCCTTGTCGGGGCTCGCCTGTCCGCATTGGGACCGCAGCGCCGCCGGTTTGTGGATCGGGATGGGGCTCGAAACCGATGCGCGGGACATGCTGCAGGCGCTCCTGGAGGGCATCGCGCTCCGCACAGCCGAGGTCATCGAGGCCATGGGCGCCGCGCTGCCGATCGGCGCGCCGGTCTCGGTGGATGGCGGGCTGGTCCGCAGCGATTATTTCGTCCGCTTCCTGGCATCCTGTCTCGGACGTTCTCTGGTCGTCCGTACCTTCGACGAATTGACCGCCTTCGGTTGCGCGGGATTGGCCGCCGCCGCCGGTGGCCGGTCCCTCACCGTGCCGCGGGAGGGCGAGCGCGTCATCGAGCCCGTGACCGATGGGGCTGCCTGGCGCGCACGCTTCGGCGAAGCGGTCTCCCGCGCCAAGGGCTGGCGCCACGCCGCCCCGGTTCGGCCAGGATGAGCTTGGGCTGGAAGACCTCGGCCGTGCGCCGCTGCTCCGCCTCGGTCCAGCGCCAATCCATCAGCAGGAAGATCCCGCCGATCCGCAGGATCGCAAAGAGACTGGCGATGAACTCGGCATGATCCTGCAGGCACACACCGACGACGTCGCCGCGGCCCACACCCTGACGCATCAGAGCGACGGCATGGCCGGCGACATAACGGTCCAACTGGCGGAAGGTGAAGCTGCGGTCCCGCTCGACGATTGCCGGGTGATGGGCCCGGTAGCGGCCATGAAGCGTGATCAACTGCGCCAGATTCACGGGACGGTCATGAGAAAGGCCGGGGGCTCCGGTTGTTGGCAGGAATGCCCGCCGCTATATTTGCCCAGCCATGGCACGCGATCCACGCTCAAATTCCGGCCGGCCGGAGGATGTCCCGGCGCTGTCCGCCTTGCCGGGATCGCCGATTCCGGAGCGGATCCTGGTCAGGCCAAGGGCGGCCGTGGCTCGCCGGCTTCAGGAGATATGGAAGGCCATCCTCGATCTGGACGAGGTGGGCGCCCGCGACGATTTCTTCGAGCAGGGCGGCGACTCGCTGGCGGCGACTGCCCTGATGGCGGAGATCGAGCTCGCTTTCGGCGTCAAGCTGCCGATCTCGATGCTGCTGGAAGCGCCGACCATCGTCCAACTGACCGACCGGGTTCTGGCCGTCGTCGGGAAAACGGAATCACCTCTCCTGATTCCGATCGAGCCTGGCGGCGATCGCACCCCGATCTTCTTCGTTCACGGACTGCACGGCCAGGTGCTGTTCACGCGTCATCTGCGAGGTCAGCTGGGCGAGGGGCGCCCACTCTTCGGCTTGCAGGGCCGCACCGGCCCGCGTCCCGGCGGCGAGGCCGAGACGGTCGCGGAAATTGCTGCCGACTATGTGGCGGCTATCCGTGCGGCGCGACCCGGATCTCGATCGATTCTGGCGGGCTACTGCGCCGGCACCTTGATCGCCTGGGAGATGGCGCAGCAATTGACCGAGTTGGGCGAGCCGCCGGAGGCGGTGATCGGGATCGATCCGCCGGTCCTGCTGCAGGGCGATGTTGGCGGTCCGGCGAATGCGCCGGAGGGCGCCTATGGCAGTCCGCTGGCCTTCCGCGACGAGGCCAGGCTGTTGATTGCCGGCACGGCCGAGCAACATGCCGATCCCACGATCATCGGCCGCGGCGACGATGCCGTCGAACGGGCCGTCGATCGTGCGGAACGCATGCGGCTCATTCTCAACCGTTACCAGCCGGCGCCCTGGGCGGGGAAAGTGGCGTTCATCTGCAGTGCCCCCCGAGTGAAGCGCCTAAGGGAACCACGCAACCCCTGGCGGACCGTCTTGCCCCGATCCATTCGCCTCTATGCCGTGGGCGACGGACATCTGGAACTGTTCCGCGATCGCGGCAAGCGGGTCGCGCAGGCGCTGAAGCGGTACTTGGACAAGTTGGAACTCTAGGCGGCCGCCGCGGGCCAAACCGGCGTTACGGCGGATCAGGCCACGGTTTCGCGATCGACCATGATTGCCTGAAGCTTGCCCAGCGCGCGCTTCTCGAGCTGACGGACGCGCTCCTTGCTGACGCCCAGCTCATGGCTGAGATCCTCGAGCGTGGCGCCGTTTTCGGCCAGATGGCGCTTGCGGATGATGATCTGCTCGCGATCCGGCAGCTCGCTCATCGCGGCGGCCAGCCAGCGGGAGCGCGTCTGGGAGTCGAGATCGGCGGTCACCTGTTCTTCGGGCGTGGCGC
>NZ_JBOHKS010000053.1:0-94191 GCF_050729195.1 Hypericibacter sp. | reverse complement strand
GGCACGCAGACCATCGTCGCGGTCGACAAGATCGTCGGGCCCGGCAACGCCTATGTGGCCGCCGCCAAGCGCCAGGTCTTCGGCCAGGTCGGCATCGACATGATCGCCGGCCCGTCGGAGATCCTGGTGGTGGCCGACGGCGCCAACGATCCGGCCTGGATTGCGATGGACCTGCTGTCCCAGGCCGAGCATGACGAAGCGGCCCAGGCGATCCTGATCACGGACGACGACGGCTTCGCCGGACGGGTCGAGCGCGCCGTCGAGGCCGAGCTGACCCGATCGCCCCGCGCCGCCATCGCCCGGGCGAGCTGGGCCGCCCATGGTGCGATCATCCTGGTGCAGCGGCTGGAGGATGCCGTGGCGCTGGTCGATCGCATCGCGCCCGAACATCTCGAGCTTGCGGTCGCCGATCCCGAGCCTTTATCCCAGCGTATCCAGAATGCGGGTGCTATCTTCCTCGGCCGTTACGCGCCCGAAGCCGTCGGCGACTATGTGGCCGGCCCCAACCATGTGCTGCCGACGGCACGCAGCGCGCGGTTCTCGTCGGGCCTCGGCGTCCATGATTTCCTGAAGCGCACCTCGCTGGTCCGCTGCGATGCCGAGAGCCTCGCCCGGCTGGGACCGGCCGCCATCAGGCTGGCGCGCGCGGAGGGGCTCGAAGCACATGCCCGCGCCATCGCCATCCGTCTCAATCTGCCCTGAGGACCGAGCTTGGAGCCGCCGGCCGCGCCCCCGACCAGTCGCATTGCCCGGGTGACGCTCGACGAGCGCTCCGTGGTGCGGCGCAATCCGCAGATCGAGCATGAGCGCGCGGTCGCGATCTACGATCTGATCGAAGAGAACAGCTTCACGCTGGTGGACGGACCCGGCGGTCCCTACGACCTCTCGCTCGGCATCGAGGACAATCGGCTGGTGCTGGATATCGGCAATGAGAGCGCCGAACCGGTGGCGAAGCATATCCTGTCGCTGACGCCCTTCCGCCGGATCGTCAAGGACTACTTCACGGTCTGCGAGAGTTATTACGAGGCGATCAAGCGCTCCTCGCCCTCGCATATCGAGGCGATCGACATGGGCCGCCGGGGACTCCATAACGAAGGGGCCGAGCTGCTGCGCGAAAGGCTCGCCGGCAAGATCGAACTCGACAGCAATACCGCCCGACGCCTGTTCACGCTGATCTGCGTGCTCCATATCAGGGCATAGGCAGACGATGCAGGATCTGCCCGGGAGCGTTCTCTTCTGTTGCAGCCTCAACGCGATCCGCTCTCCCATGGCGGAAGGCCTGCTGAAGCATCTTCACGGGCATCGGATTTTCGTCGATTCCGCGGGCGTTCGGACCGATACCGTCGATCCCTTCGCCATCGCGGTCATGGACGAGATCGGCATCGATATCAGCCGGCATAAATCCAAGAGCTTCGACGAGCTGGAGGACAGCTCCTTCGATCTCATCATCTCACTCTCGCCGGAGGCCCAGCATCGGGCGGTGGAAATGACCCGGACGATGGCGTGCGAGGTCGAATATTGGCAGACCTTCGACCCCTCGCATGTCGAGGGCAGCCGCGAAACCCGGCTCGAGGCCTATCGGCAGGTCAGGGACAGCCTGATCCGGCGGATCAAGGCCAAATTTCCTAGCGGCGGTCCAGTCAATCTCTGAATCGGCCCCCAAATGGCTGAAATGCCGCATTTTCAGGGTCACCAGCGGGGGTTTGCCCCGGCGAGCCCAGGCGCTATGATCCCGCGCCGCTTTCAACCCCGGATGGCCGCTGGCCCGCATTTGCGCACCCGCGAAGACCCTGGGGCATCGATGGAGTGTGAATGGCGAAGGAAGATCTGATCGAGTTTTCGGGCACAGTGCTCGAGCTGCTGCCCAATGCGATGTTCCGGGTGAAGCTCGACAATGAGCATATCGTGCTGGCGCATACCTCGGGCAAGATGCGCAAGAATCGCATCCGGGTTCTGGCCGGCGACCGCGTGAATGTCGAGATGACGCCCTACGATCTCAGCAAGGGCCGCATCACGTTCCGCTTCAAATAGTCCATGCGGGGGTGCTCCCGGGCATGACCCCGACCCGCCTCGATTCCCCTCGACTGGTGCTCGCCTCGGCCTCGCCGCGCCGGCTCGATCTGCTGCGTCAGATCGGGATCGAGCCGGCTGTGGTCGATGCGGCCGATATCGACGAGAGCCCGCGCGGACGCGAGCT
The DNA here is from genome assembly GCF_050729195.1 of Hypericibacter sp. NCBI lineage: Bacteria > Pseudomonadati > Pseudomonadota > Alphaproteobacteria > Rhodospirillales > Dongiaceae > Hypericibacter > Hypericibacter sp. The sequence continues at coordinate 91,994 of NZ_JBOHKS010000053.1, read as the reverse complement.
GCCGGCGGCGCATGCGCGCCGGCTGGCGCTCGCCAAAGCACTGGCCATAATGGCCCGTCATCCCGGCCACTTCGTGTTGGCGGCCGACACCGTCGTCGCTTGCGGCCGGCGGATTCTGCCCAAAGCCACGGACGCGCAAGTCGCACGCGAATGCCTGTCCCTGCTGTCGGGCCGTCGCCATCGCGTGCTGGGTGCGGTCACGCTCCTGGCGCCTGAAGGCCGCCAGGCCCATCGGCTGGTCACCACGGCCGTTACTTTCAAGCGGCTGTCGGCCGAAGAGATGGAGAACTACCTCGCCAGCGGCGAATGGGAAGGCAAGGCGGGTGGCTATGCCATCCAGGGCCGGGCCGCGCAGTTCGTGCCGCAGATCGTCGGCTCCTATTCCAACGTGGTCGGGCTGCCGCTCTACGACACGGCGGCGATGCTGCGGGGCCTGGGCTTTGCCCCGGGTCGCACGGGCTAGAAGCCGGTGGCCAAGCCGGATCCGACCCGCCTCTTCGTGGCCGAACGCGGTCCGGAGCGGCATGTGGCGCTGTGGCGCCAGGGCCGGCTGACGGGCTATCGCATCGATGCACCCGACCTGCGCGACCGCGGTGGCGCTCTCTTTGTGGGTCAAGTCGTGCGAGTCGATTCCGGCATGGGGTCGGCCTTCGTCGCGTTCGATCGATCCTCTTCCGGTGAAGCCGAGACCGGGTTGCTGCCGCTACGCCGCGGCGAGAAGCGCGTCGAAGGCGAGCGCCTGCTGGTCCAGGTTGCACAGGATCGCCGCGGCGAGAAATCCGCCAGGCTGACGGCGGCGGCGATCCTCGAAGGTCGCCATGTCGATCTCCTGTCCAAGGAGAGCGGTGTCCATATGACGGGGGCGGCGCTGGAACCGGAGATGGCGCGTGGGTTGCGTGCGGGCTTGCGGGGCCTGATCGCGGACAGTCCGATCGGCCTTCGTCTGACATCCCGGGCGTCGGGCGCTTCGGTGGAGAGCGTCGTGAAGGAAGCTTCCGGCCTCGTCGCCACTTGGCAGCGCAGCATGGCGGCAATCGCCGACACAACCGCGCCTGCTTGTCTTCAGCCGCCAGCAGATGCCGTTCTCTCGTTCCTGCGGGAGACTCCCGGTGGCGAGCCCGTGACCCTCGTCGCCGACAACCGCACCCTGGCACGGCGGATCGAGATCGAGCTTGCCGAGGCTTCGGTTGGCGATATGCCAGCCATCGAGGCCTTACCGCAACGCGACTGGAGCCCCACGGCGGCGGAGCTGGGCGATGCGGTGCGGGCAGCCCTCGATCCCCGTGCTCCTTTGGCCGATGGCGGATGGCTCCTGTTCGAGCCGGGGGAAACTCTGACGGCGATCGATGTGAACAGCGGAACGGCGTCCAACCGCCGCGCCGGCGCGAGCCGTTCCGATCTGCGGCTGAAGCTCAATCTGCACGCCGTCGAGGCCATCGCCCGTGGGCTTCGATTGCGAGCGATCGGCGGCCTGGTGGTGATCGATTTCGTGGATATGGAAAGCAGTGCCGACCGCGACCGGGTGGTGAAGGCGTTGCGGGCTGCCTTCGACGAGGACCCCGCCCGGATCCGCGTGCTGCCGATGTCCGATCTGGGGCTGGTGCAGATGACCCGGCAGCGCCGCGGGGCCCCGCTTGCCGAGCTTTTCTTCGGACCTTGCGAGGCTTGCGAATCCACCGGTAGGCTGGCGCGGCGCCGCCCCCTTGGCGACGACCCGCTTTAGAACGCTGTGCCTGGATGTTCGAGACCGATCGATGAGCGCCAAAATCGAGGATCTTGCCCACCGCCGGGCGGAGCGCGAGCAGCGCAGCCAGAAAGAGGCACCGGCGAGCCGCGATGCCGGCACGGCCGCGACCAAGGGCGGTCGGTGCCCCATATGCGGCCGACCGCGGGACCCGGCTCACCGTCCTTTCTGCTCGAAACGCTGCGCCGAGATCGATCTCGGACGCTGGCTCAAGGAATCCTATCGGGTCCAGACCGAAGAGAGCCCGGAGGATGAGGTGCCGCGCAAAGACGGTGACGAAGAATAGCCGGCAGGGTTCGTTGGAGGACTATAAAGGCTACAGAATTACAAGTTTTTTGAATAGGTTAGCCCTGAATCAAGGGCACTCCCGCATGGCTGGACAGCCCCTCCGAATTTCTCTATAAGCGCTCGTCTCGATCGCCGGAGTGATACCGCCCAGGTAGCTCAGTTGGTAGAGCAGGGGACTGAAAATCCCCGTGTCGGCGGTTCAATTCCGTCCCTGGGCACCACTTCGCTCTCCGCAAAGACGGTATCGCCGCCGATGTGAGCGCGGCTGTCGAGCAGGCCGTCAGGCCGGCTTCGCTTTCGCCATGTCGGCCTCGACATCCTCCGCAACGACGAACCGCTTGTGGATCACCGTCTCCATGATCCATTCGCCGTTGAAGCCCTTGGGCACGACGAAGCTGTCGCCGGCGCGAAATCGCTGCTCCTCGCCATTGGCGTCGCGGATGACGAGATCGCCTTTCACCAGCAGGCAATATTCGTCATGGGGATAATCGCGCAGGCGCACGGTTCCCGGTCCCGACGGATTCATAGACACCGACCGTCATGGGCGGGTTCGAGCTGCTGAAGAAGGTGGTGAAACCGCCATGCGGCGCGCCTTCGACGATGACCTCCGGCGGCAGGATGCGCCGATGCACGCCACTTCCCTCCGTCACTCTCTCCTCCAGGCTTCCCGCCAACAGCGGCTCTTGTCGCTGGAATTGTTCTAGCTCCCGCCAGCCCTGCCCTCCGATATTGGCACCAGCTCGAGCGCCGCCCGGGTCACCGGCTTCCCTGAGGCCGAGGGTGGGGCCCATGATAAGATGGATCCGAGAGGGGTGCCTTGCTGCCGCGAGACGGCACCTTCTTTCATGGGTTTCGTGTGCCGGGAGCGCCTTGATGTCGCCCGATGCCTTGCAGCCCCCTGCGAACGATTCGGCGCCGCCCGCAACGGCCAAGCCGCCGTCCCGATGGCGGCGATGGCCCGGCCTGCCGCTCCGCATTTTCGTGATCCTGCTGGCGGCCTTCCTGGTCGCGAGCTTCGCCATCGAATGGAATTGGTGGGTCGGCTCGTCGCGGCTGCAATCGACCGATGACGCTTATCTGCAGGCCGATCTGGCCCCCCTAGGCAGCCGCGTCTCCGGTTATGTGCGCTCGGTTCCCGTAACGGACTTTCAGAAGGTCGAGGCCGGCGATCTCCTCGTCGAAATCGTCGATGACAATTATCGTGCCCAGGTCGCGCAGGCCGAGGCGAATATGCAGGCGACGCAAGCCGCGCTCGCGAATCTGGGCGTTCAGAAGCAGGTTCAGCAGGCGATCATCGATCAGGCCACCGCCAATGTCGCGGCGGCGCAGTCCGACCTGACCCGCGACAGTCTCGAATCCAAGCGCCAGCAGGAGCTGCTCGCCAGCCATATTGCCGGCACGAACCAGCTGGTCGAGCGGGCGATGGCCGCGATGCAACGTTCCCAGGCCGTGGTCGACCTGAGCAAGGCCCAGCTGGCCCAGCAGCGCGGGCAGCTGACGGTCCTGGATACCCAGGAGTTGCAGGCCCGGGCCCAGCTCGCGGCCCAGCAGGCGGCGCTCGATCTGGCGCGCATTTCGTTACGCGACACCCGGATCGTCGCACCCAATCGCGGCGTGGTTGGCCGCCGCCAGGTGAACCCCGGGCAATATGTGACCAGCGGCATGACGGTGATCACCCTGGTTCCGCTGCCCGACGTCTTCGTGCTCGCCAACTACAAGGAAACGCAGCTCACCCATATGGGCGTCGGGCAGACGGCTGTCGTAACGGTCGATTCCTATCCGGGCGTGAAGCTCACCGGGCATGTCCTGGCCTTCGCCCCGGCGACCGGCAGCCAGTTCAGCCTCCTGCCGCCCGACAATGCGACCGGCAATTTCACCAAGGTGGTGCAGCGCGTGCCGGTCAAGATCACCATCGACCAGCCCAATCCGTTGAGCGACCTGTTGCGCCCCGGCATGTCGGTCATCGCGACCGTCGACACCGGCAGCCCCATCGCCGCCAACCCCGCGCCCTAGAGGAAAGACCGGTGGCGTCGACGGGATTCTTCGACAGATTCGGCATTCCGCGGCTCGGGATCCCGAGATTCGGCTCGCTCTCGCTGAGCAGTCTGGGCGACCGGGTCCCGCTGAGGCCGCCGGTCAGTCCCCACCCGCTGGTCGGCATTTCCGCCGTGCTGCTGGGCGCCTTCATCGTCACGCTGGGCGGGCGCGTCACGACCTTCGGCCTCAACGATCTGCGGGGGGCCATTCATGCCGGCGTCGACGAGGGCGCCTGGATCACGACCGCCAATACCGTTGGTCAAATGCTGATCTGCGCGCCGACGGTGTGGCTGGGCAATGTGCTCGGTCCGCGCCGGGTCCTGCTGGCGGCGACATTCGTCCTGATGCTTTCCTCCCTGCTTTTGCCGACGACCACGACCTTGCAGGGCGTGCTGATCATGCAATTCATCAGCGGCGTCGCGATGGGCACCTTCCTCCCGCTGACCATCAGCTTCGTGGTCCGCAACCTGCCGCCGCGATACCTCATTTATGGCATCGCCGCCTATGCGATGAATCTGGAGCTGTCAACGAACATCTCGGCCTCGCTCGAGGGCTTCTATCTCGATCACTGGTCGTGGAAATGGATCTTCTGGCAGAACGCGGTGCTGGCAGTGCTGATGTGGGTCACCGTCTATGTCGGCATTCCGCGCCGGCCGGTGGATCGCGACGCGGCGCGCGGCGTCGAGCGGTTCGGCATGGTCTATTACAGCCTGGGCTTCAGCCTGCTCTATGCGGCGCTGGACCAGGGCAACCGGCTGGACTGGTTGAATGACGGCCTGATCTGCGGGCTGTTGCTGGCGGGCGGGCTGCTGCTCGTGGCCTTCATCCTGCAGGAGATGACCAGCAAGACGCCCTGGCTCGATCTGCGCATCTTCGTGCGCAGCAATCTGGGTCTGCTGGTGATCATGCTGTTCTTCCTGCGGTTCTCGATCCTGTCGACTTCCTATATCATTCCTCAGTTCCTCACCACGGTGCAGGGCTATCGGGCGCTCCAGGTCGGCGACGTTCTGCTGTTGATCGCCTTGCCACAGGTGCTGCTGGCGCCGCTCATCGGCACGGCCCTGCGTATCATCGATCCCCGAACCACGATCGCTCTCGGATTCACGTTGATCGGCTATGCCTGTTTCAGCGTTTCCTCCAGCCTGACGGCACAGTGGGGCAGCGACGATTTCATGCCGTCGCAGATCCTCCAGGCCTTCGGCCAGTCCCTCGCCCTGACCTCGATCGTCGCTTACAATCTTCGCCTGCTGCGGCCTGAGGATGCACTCACCTTCGGCACGATCATCCAGAGCGCGCGATTGTTCGGTGGCGAAGCCGGAACCTCCTTCATCCAGACTTACGTGCGCGTGCGCGAGCAGGTCCATTCCCATCTGCTGGGCTTGCATGTCACGGGTGAGTCCGGCGTCACGGTCGAGCGGCTGGCGCAATATGAGGTCCTGATCCGCGGTTACTCGGCCGGGACCGTCGATGCGGCGAAGCGTGCGGTGCTGTTGCTTGCCCGCGCGGTGCAGGCACAGTCCTATGTGTTGGCCTATATCGACGGCTTCGTGGTGATCGGCTTCGGCACGATCATCTGCCTCGGGATCGTCCTGTTTCTCCGCCACGCCGCAGCACCCCGTTGAGCCGGCGGACCATGTCTCAAACACCCGGGGCCAGGAACGGATGTTTGCCGTCGCGGCTCTCGACTTCCACCACCCAGAGATCGGGGTCGCGTTTCACCGCGCGCTCGATATAGGCGTCGGCCTCGGCCTCGCTCGCGGGCGCTTCTCCCAGCGCACTCATCCAGCCCAGGCGCCCGAGCCCGTCGCGGACCTGCGACAGGACCCGGCAACCCGGCCCCATCAGGTTCACCTTGACCAGCACGGCGCCCGCGCGCGGTTCACCCCGTCGCAGGAGGTAAACCGGCGTCCCCGCGGCATGGCCTTGACGCATCTGCGCCGTCAACCAGATCTCGGTCGGTAGTCTTTCTTCCATCGCCCTTGTCTCGAAATTCGGCGTCGGCCTCTGGCCCGAACCCGATCCCAGGCGCTAGGGTGCCCGAGCCAGGTTCCCAGGTCATCCCATGTTTCATGGACGCTTGCCGGTCGCTTTGATTCTCGTTCTCACGCTGCTGGCGTCGCCGCCGGCGGCGCGGGCAACCGGCGTGGATGAAGGTCTGAAGGCCGCGCGTCAGGGAGATTACGACCGCGCCGTGGATCAATTCCGGCCGCTCGCCGAAGGGGGCGATCCGCAGGCGCAGTTTCTGCTGGGGCTTTGTTATCAGCAGGGCAGGGGCGTGCCGATGAGTCCCTCGCGCGCAGCCTCATGGTTCGACAAGGCCGCCGCCGCCGGCAATGCCCAGGCCCAATCGGCGCTGGGCACGCAGTATCTGACCGGCGAGGGCGTCACGCCCGATGCCGATCGCGCCTATGCCTTGCTGACCCAGGCGGCGGGGGCGGGCGACCGGCGCGCCAAATATGGCCTGGGCATCATCTATGAGGCGGGCCTCGGTCGTGACGTCGACATGACCAAGGCGCTCGGCTGGTATCGCGCGGCGGCGGAGCAGGGGCTCGTCGATGCTCAGTTCGCCTTGGCCCAGATCTACGAGGCCGGGCAGACCGTTCCCCGCGATCTTCGACAGGCGGCATCATGGTACCGGCGCGCCGCCGAACAGGGGTTTCCCCGCGCGCAGTTCGGCCTGGCCACCCTCTATCTGCACGGCCAAGGGGTCGAGATCGACGGGATCGAGTCTTATAAATGGTTCTCCCTGGCGGCCGACGGATTGCCCGGCGGTGACGAGCGGGATCTGGCACAGCGGGGGCAGGCCCTCACGGCCAGCCATCTGGAGCCCGCGAAACTGGCCGAGGCCAAGAAGCAGATCGCGGCCTTCAAACCGCAGATCGAATATCGTGAATCCCTGTCGCTGCAAGGCCCTTAGTTCTCCTGCAAACGCGCCCGCTCCTATAGCCCGACGGAATTTGCGGCCTTTGCGACGCCGACGAGGCTTGACCATGCCGCAAGGGGACAGGTAGAGCCTTGCTCCAGTCCGGCCTCACGGCCGGCGATCCTGGCGCCCCTCCTTCCTCTCATCCTCACGCGATCCGAAAACCTTGCCCGTCCTTCTCGGCCTTGATACCGGCGGCACCTATACGGACGCCGCCCTGTTCGATCCCGCGCGCGGCGTGCTGGCGGCAGCCAAGTCGCTGACCACCAAGCATGACCTGTCGATCGGCGTGGGCGGGGCCATTGCGCAGGTCTTGCCGCTGGCCTCCGAGCCGATCGTGATGGTCTCGCTCTCGACGACGCTGGCCACCAACGCGCTGGTGGAAGGGCAGGGCAGCCCGATCTGCCTCCTCCTGCTGGGCTATGAGCGCCAGGCGCTCGAGCGCGCGGGCTTGCGCCAGGCGATGGGCTCGGATCCGGTCGAGTTCATTGCCGGCGGCCATGGGCCCATGGGCGACGAACAGGCGCCGCTCGATCGCGCGGCGGTCGAGAAGGCAATTCGCGCCTATGCGCCGAAGGTCGCCGCCTTCGCGGTCTCGGGTTATTTCTCGGTTCGCAATCCCGCGCATGAGCTGGCGGTGAAGGCCATGGTCCGCGACATCGTGGGTCTTCCGGTCACTTGCGGCCATGAGCTGACCTCGAAGCTCGACGCGCCGCGGCGCGCTTTGACCGTGGCGCTCAATGCGCGCCTCATCCCCCAGCTCCAGCAGTTGATCCGTGCCGTCGAGGGCATCCTCAGATCGCAGTCGATTCATGCCCCGCTCATGGTGGTCAAGGGCGACGGTTCCCTGATCGCAGCCGAGGTCGCGCTGAACTGCCCCGTCGAGACCATCCTGTCGGGTCCGGCGGCGAGCCTGGTCGGCGCGCATCATCTTTGCGGCTCGGGTGACGTGGTCGTGTCCGACATGGGCGGGACCACCACCGACGTTGCGATGCTGTCGGGCGGCCGGCCGGTGCTGAATCGCGAGGGCGCCATCGTCGGCGGCTGGCGCACCATGGTCGAAGCGGTCGCGGTCCATTCCTATGGCCTTGGCGGCGACAGCGAGCTGCGGCTCGACGAGACCGGCGGGCTGATCCTGGGTCCGCGCCGGTCCGTGCCCCTGGCCCTGCTCGGCGCCCAGCATCCCGCCATGATCGAGAAGCTGAAGCATCAGGTCGAAGAGGCGATCCGGGTCGGCTATGACGGGCAGTTCCTGCTGCGCCTGCGCCGTCTCGACACCAAGGAATCCGGTTTGCGGCCGGACGAGCTCGATCTGTGGGAAGAGCTCGAGGCGGGGCCTCTGGCTCTCTCCGAGATCCTGCAGGGGCCGGCGCGCCAGCGCGCCATGAAGCGCCTGCTCGATCGCGGCCTCGCCGCCTTGTCGAGCTTCACACCCAGCGATGCGGCCCATGCGCTGGGGCTGCAGCAGACCTGGTCGCAGGAAGCGTCATTGCTGGGTGCCAGGCTGTGGATGCGCCGTCTGGATGCGCTGGGTGGCGAAAAGCTCAAGGAGATCGAGCCCTTCTGCCGCCGCATCATCGAGCAGGCGGTGCGGCAGTCGGTGGTGGCGATCCTGGGAACCACTTTCGAGCAGTCCCTGGGTGTCGCCCCCGACAAGATGGGCGCGCTGGGCGAGCTGGTGATGGCACGGATGGCGGCGGGGACGGCCTCGGATTCGCCCCTGGTCACGCTCGACATGAACCTGAAGCGGCCGCTGGTCGGGATCGGCGCGCCGGCGGCGACCTATTATCCGGAAATCGCGCGCCGGCTCGGGACCGAGCTCATCGTTCCGCCGCATGCCGATGTCTGCAATGCGGTGGGTGCGGTCGCGGGTGGCGTGCTGCAACGGGTCGAGTTGCTGATCTCGCAGCCGACCGAAGGCCGCTTCCGCGTCCATCTGCCCGACGGTGTCGCCGATTTCAACCAGTTGCAGGCCGCGGTCGAGAAGGCCGAAGCGGTCGCCTCGGAGCAGGCGCGGCGTCTCGCCCATGAGGCCGGTGCTGCCGAGCCGGAGATCAAGATGGAGCGCGAGGACAAGGTTGTCCCGGCCGTTCAGGGCATGACGCTCTTCATCGAATCGCGGATCCGGGCCACGGCCTTCGGCCGGCCGCGGCTGGCGACGGCCGTCTAAGACGGCGCTGTTTCGGAGCCTATTCCGTCAAGACCAGCGTGTCCGCCGGATCCCAGGACATCCAGAGCTCGTCGCCGATGGCGACGTTCGGCGTGGTGGTCCTCGCCGCATTGGTGAGATTGACGCTCACCGGCACGCCGGTCGCGTTCTCCAGATAGATGTGGCTCTCATTGCCGAAATAGGCGACTTCGTTGACGCGACCGCGCAGGCGAATGCGGTTGGCCGCCGGTTCATTGCGGCCGAGTAGCACCTTTTCAGGACGAACCGCCACGGCGATATTGCCGGCCGCGGCACCCGAATAGGGAACCGTGACGCGGTTGATACCTTTGAGGTCGATCTGGAGCTGGTTGCCGGCGACCCCGGCCACGCGGCCCTGGAACAGATTCATCTTCCCGATGAAGTCGGCGACGAAGCGGCAATTGGGGAACTCGTAGAGATCGGCAGGGGCTGCGATCTGCTTGACCTTGCCCTTTTCCATGACCGCGATGCGGTTCGCCATGGAGAGTGCCTCGTCCTGGTCATGGGTCACGATGACGAAGGTGATGCCCACGGTCTTCTGCAGCCGCACCAGCTCGAGCTGCATCGCTTCGCGCAGCTTGGCGTCGAGGGCCGAAAGCGGCTCGTCCAGCAGCAGCACCTTGGGACGCTTCACCAGGGCGCGCGCCAGGGCCACGCGCTGGCGCTGGCCGCCGGAGAGCTGGCTCGGCATGCGCTTGCCGAAATCCTGCAGCTTCACCAGGGCGAGCGCCTCCTGGGCGCGGGTCTTGATCTCGGCCTCCGGCACGCCCGTGACGCGCAGCCCATAGCCGACATTCCGTTCGACATTCATATGCGGAAAGACCGCATAGGACTGGAACACCATATTGACCGGGCGCCGGTTGGGATTGACGCCTTCCATCGGCTGGCCATCGATGATGATCTGGCCCTCGGTCGGGATCTCGAATCCCGCCAGCATGCGCAGCAAGGTGGTCTTGCCGCAGCCCGACGGCCCCAGCAGCGCGAAGAACTCGCCCTCGAGGATGTCGAAAGAGACGTCGTCCACGGCCTTGACGTTCTCGCCGAACTCTTTGGTCACGTCCTTGATCGAGATGATGGGTTGGGCGCTAACCATCGGCTTTGGCCTTTTTGTCGGACCGACCCTGGATCCACAAGGCGAGGATCGTGATGGTCAGTGTCAGGACGATGAGAACGGTCGAGGCGGCGTTGACTTCCGGCGTCACGCTGAAACGGACCATCGAGTAGATCTTGATCGGGAAGGTGGTCGAACCCGGGCCGGTCGTGAAGAAGGTGATCACGAAGTCGTCCAGCGACAGGGTCAGGGCCAGGAGCGCGCCCGCGACCACGCCCGGGATCATGTAGGGGAAGGTCACGCCCCAGAAGGTCTGCCATTCGCTGGCGCCCAGATCGCGCGACGCCTCCTCCAGCGCCGGGTCGAAGCCCGACATGCGCGAGCGGATCACCACCGCGACGAAGGGGATCGAGAAGGCGATATGGCTGACGGTGACGGTGAAGAGCCCGAGCGGGATCTTGAACATGGTGAAGAAGGCCAGCATCGCCACGCCGAGGCAGACCTCGGGGATGACGATCGGCAGATGGATCCAACTGTCGAACGGGCCTTTGCCGGGGAACTTGTAGCGATGCAGGATCAGGCCCAGCATCGTGCCCAGGATGGTCGAGACCACCGTCGACATCGAGGCGATGGTGATCGTGTTCATGAAGGCGTCATGCAGGGCGGTGTTGGTGAAGGCCTTCTCGTAATATTTGAAGGTGAAACCCTGCCAGGTGATGTTGCGCTTGCTGTCGTTGAAGCTGAAGGCGATGAGCGCGACGATAGGGAAATAGAGGAAGATGAAGTTGATCAGCAGCACGGCCTTGAGCCAGCTGCGGCGCGTGAAATCGAGCGGCGCGATGGCCTCGCGGCGGCGGCGCGGACGGGTGCGGGCAGGGAGCGCGGTGTCGGTCATGTCAGTAATTCACCGCGCCTTCCCGGCCTGCCAGCACGGCCTTCACCCAGAGACAGATGAAAGTCACATACATCAGGATGAAGGAGATCGCCGAGCCGAAGGCCCAGTCGCGCGCCGGCCCGAACTGCTGCGCGATCAGGTTGCCGATCATGATGCTGTTGGTGCCGCCCAGGAGATCGGGCGTCAGGTAGGTTCCGAGCGCCAGGATGAAGCTGAGCAGGCCGCCAGTGAAGATGCCGGGCAAGGCGAGCGGCACCGTGACCGAGAAGAGCGTGCGCCACTGGCTGGCGCCGAGGTCGAGGCTCGCTTCGAGATAGGATTTGTCGAGCTTCTCCAGGGTCGCGTAGAGCGGCAACACCATGAAGGGAAGATTGACATAGACCAGGCCGACGATGACGGCGCCCTGGTTATAGAGCAGCTCCAGCGGCTGGAATTCGCCGAGGATGCCGCCGAAGACCCAATCAAGCCCGCTCCAGACCCATTCGAGGAAGAAATTGACATAGCCGTTGGTGCGCAGGACCGCGATCCAGGCATAGGTACGGATCAGCAGGTTGGTCCAGAAGGGCAGGATGACCAGCAGCAGCAGCAGGTTCTTGTAGCGCGGCGGGGCGAAGGCGACGCCCATCGCCAGCGGGAAACCCATCGCCAGGCAGATGGCGGTGGTGACCGTGGCGATCCAGAGCGACTTGAGGGTGATGTAGAGATTCACCCACTCCATCGTCCGCGCATAATTGGCGAAGGAGAGGGTGATGATGGTTTGGCCCAGGGGACCGCGCTGGCCGAAGCTGTAGACCCAGACGACGGCGAGCGGGATGGTGAAGAAGATGACGAGCCAGGCAGTCGGGGGAATCAGCAGGACAAAGAAGGCCAGTTTGCTCCTGCGCCAATCCTGCATGATTTAAACGATCCCCCGACCGGTTTCCGGCTCTCGTTCGGTCTGACTGCCGATCAGGCGGCCTGCACTTCCGTCCAGGCCTTGTCATAGACCGGGGTGAACTCGCCGACATCCACCAGGGACTCGCTCTTGGCGACGACTTCCTCGGGCGGATAGATGGCGGGGTTCTCGAGGTCTTCCTTGGCGATATAAGCCTGAGCCGCCTTGTCGGCGGTCGCATATTTGATTGTGTTCGCGATCTCGGCATTCACCTGCGCATCGAGCAGATGATTGAGGAAGGCATGGGCGTTGTCCGGATGGGGTGCGCCGGTCGGGATGCAGACATTGTCCGTCCACACCATGGTGCCCTCGTCCGGCACGCTGTAGGCGAGATCCTGGTCCTCGGCCATGACCGAGATGATGTCGCCGTTCCATTCCATGACCAGGTCGCATTCGCCGGAGAGCAGCATGTCCTGGCCGCTGTCGGGGGCGAAGGCCTTGATGTTCGGCTTCTGCTTGATCAGCAGTTCCTTCGCTTTCTGGACCTCGGCTTCGTTGGTCGTGTTCATGCTGTAGCCAAGATATTTGAGGGCGATGCCCAGCACCGCACGCGCATCGGCCAGCAGCGCGATCTTGCCGGCATGGCTCGAATCGTCGAACAGCGCTTTCCAGCTCTTCGGCTCCTGGACTTTCGACTTGCGATAGCCGATGCCGATCGTGCCCCACATGTAGGGCACGCCATATTTCAGGCCCGGATTGAAGGCGGGATCGGAAAACTGCTTGGCGGGATTGATGTTCACCATGTTCGGGATCTTGGCGTGATCGAGCGCCATCAGCATGTTGAGCTTGACCATCGTCTCGATCATGTAATCGGACGGGAAGATCACGTCATAGCCCGGATTGCCGGCCTTCAGCTTGGCGAACAGCTCCTCGTTGTTGGCATAGAGATCGTACTGGACCGCGATACCGGTCTTGTCGGTGAAGGTCTGCAACGTCGTCTGGCCGATATAGGTGTCCCAGTTATAGACGTTCAGTTTCTTCGCCTCTTCCGCCCACCCCTTCTTCGCAAAGGTGCCAAGGCTGACGCCGACGGCAGCAGCGCCGGTGCCGGCAAGGAAATTACGACGCGAGAAACGGGGTGTCGAAAAGCGGTTCATGATGGGATGCCTCCTCCTGTCTGTTCATTCGCCGAGACCGGGCCGGCCCCGAGGGTCCGTTCGGACTTTCTCTTCTTCTGCCGGCAGGCCCTTGATTCGACCGCGCGAGGTCCGCATCGGCGAACCGTTCGATCACGCACGCTCCTACCATAGAAAGGCGGTGCAACGCGATCAACCCACTTGGGAGCGCCGAAACCGGCACACGCGGCGGTCGCGGGTCTCTACGGGATTGAAAAATCAGGAGACTTTGGCGGGGTTGCCGATCTCGCCGTCCTGCTTGCGCAATCGACTCTGCGTCAACTCTCCGGTCGCTTCCAGGATCGGATAGGCGACCGATGTGAGATGCGAGTTGATGCGTTTCAGGTCGCGCAGGATGTCGAGATGCAGGCTCGATGTCTCGATGCTCTCGGTCTTGCCGCTGCGCAGCCGGCCATAATGGCCTTCCGACGCCGCCCATTCCATCTCGCGAAACGCCACTTTTTCCTGGAGGAGACGGCGCGCGAGCTTCACATCGTTCGAGATGAACACGTTGAGGGCAAGCTTGAGATTGTTCTCGACGCGGGCATGCATGTTGCAGATCTCGGCGAAGCCCTCGGCCGAGAAATGCAGCTTGTTCTTGATCTTCTTGGCCGCGAGCTCCATCAGGTTCTTGTCGATGATGTCGCCGATATGCTCGAGGTTGGTGGTGAAGGTGATGACGTCGATCGAGCGCTTCTGGTCGCCCTTGTCGACCGCATCGCGGCCCATCTCGGTCAGGTAGAGCTTGATGGCGTGGTGCAGCTTGTCGACATCGTCGTCGAGCGCTTCCACCTCGCGCAGCAGCTTGCGGTCGTCATTGCGAAACACCTCGAGGGTCTGGCGCAGCATCTTCTCGATGATGTCGCCCATCCGCAGGGTCTCGCGCGCGGCATTGGCGATGGCGACCGCCGGCGAATCGAGTGCCGCGATGTCGAGATAATGGGGCTTGCCGGTCTCCTCGCCGCGCGGCCGCTCGGGCAGCAGCTTGGTGCAGAGGCTCGCCACCAGCCCGATCAGGGGCAGGAACAGGATCGCGATCGCGAGATTGAAGGCGGTATGGAAGTCCGCGACCTGCCGCCAGGGCTCCGGCTCGATCCGCGCGACCCAGGGCGTGATCCAGGGCAGCAGCGGAAGGGCGATCACCACGCCGGTCAGGCGGAAGATCAGATTGGCGAGCGGCACGCGCCGGGCTTCGGGTCCCGAGGTCGCCGTCCCGATCAGCGGCATCAGGGTCGAGCCGAGATTGGCGCCCAGGATCAAGGCGAGGGCCAGCGGCAATTGGATCAAGCCGCCGCCGACGAAGGCGATCACCAGCAGGACCACGGCCAGGCTCGAGGTCGAGAGGACGGTCAGCACGACGGCCATCAGCGCCGCCAGGAGCGGTTCGTCGCCCAGCGCCTCGAATACTTCGAGCAGGATGCCGGAGCTGCGCACGGGCTCGGCCGCCATGGCGATGAGCCGCAGGGAGAGCAGCATCAGCCCCAGTCCCACGATGGTCCGCCCGATATCCTTCAGCCGGGTGCCACGGCTCATGGTGAAGACCACGACCCCAGCCAGGATCATCAGCGGCGCCAGCCCATGGGGCAGAAGGGACACGATCTGGGCGACGACAGTCGAGCCGACATCGGCCCCCAACATCACCGCCAGGGCCGAGGCGGTCCCCATCAACCCATGGGAGGCGAAGGACGCGGTCAGCAGCCCGGTCGCGGTGGCGCTTTGCAGCAGGATCGTGATCCCGAGCCCGGCGGCGAAGGCGGCGAACCGGTTGCGCAGGCTGCGGCCCAGCCGCCGGCGCAGATCACCGCCGAAGGCACGCATGACGCCGGTGCGAACCATTCGCAGGCCCCAGACCAGCAGCGCCGCCGCACCCAGCAGATTCACGAGAAAGTCGGTGCCGTTGATGCTGGCCTCCTTGATTGGCCTGCGAGCGCTGTTTCGACCTCGGGCGAGGCCGGCGGCGGAAGGGCGGCGCTGTCGAGGCGCCGCCCCCTGGATCATCGCGGCGGCCGGCACTGGCCGGAGTCGATGCCCGTCGGAGCGCTATCGAACGGCATAACGCCGCTGTCACACAAATGCAATATGCACGCCCGGATGGGAGCCCAACTACGCCGGCGCGGCTGGAATCGGTCCGCTTGCGACGAGGCGCTTTACCGCCTGCGTGGGGGCAGCTCGGCCATGCCGGTCTCGGTGACGAACATGCGGCTCATCACATGCTCCGCATGCTCCATGCGCCAGGAGAGCATCTTCTGGGCGCAGGCCAGCATTTCGCCGGCAAAGGCCGGATCGCCCGCCAGGTTCTTCTGCTCGAAGGGATCCTTTTCCAGGTCGAACAGCAGCGGCGGCAAGGCCGCGAAATGCACATATTTGAAGCGCCGGCCGCGCAGGACGGCCAGGCTGCACTGGTCGCTCGAGATATTGAAGGTCGATTCCGGGATCTGGTGCACGATGTCCTGGAAGTCGAACTCGTAATGGGCCTCCTCGCGCCAGCGCGCGGGCGCCTCGCCCTCGATCAGCGGCAGCAGGGACCGGCCGTCGCATTGATGCGGGATATCGCGCCCGAGCCATTCCAGGATCGTCGGCATGAGGTCGACCGCCTCGGTGAAGCGGTCGATCTGCTGCCCGCGGGTGCCGTCGGCGAGGCGGCGCGGATCGCGGATGATGAGCGGGATGTTGTAGGCCTGATCGAAATAGCCCGACTTGCCCCACATCCAGTGATCGCCCAGCATCTCGGCGTGATCGCAGGTGAAGATCACCAGCGTATGCCGGTCTTCACCGGTCGCCTTGAGATGGGCCATGAGGCGCCCGATCTGATCGTCGACCTGGGTCATCATGCCGTAATAGATCGCGCGCAGCTGGCGGACCTCGGACTCGTCGATCTCCAGGAGGTCGTTCGGATAATGCTCGTCGAACGCTCCCTTCTCGCGCAGGCTCGCGAGCGCGAGCTTGAGGAAGGGATGCTGCTTCGCCTCTGCCTCGGCGCTGGCTGCGCGTACGGCCATGGGCAGCGTCGCGGGATCGTAGAGCGCGTTATAGGGTTCGGGCGCGATGATCGGCGGGTGCGGGCGCAGGAATACGGCATGGGCGAACCAGGGTTCGTCGCTGCGCACCGACAGCCAGCGCAGGACCGCGTTCGCCAGGAAGGTCGTCTCGCTGTCTTCGGCCGAGAACAATGTCGGCGCGAAGGAATGGCCGCGTCCCGGCGGCGTCACGAAATCCGCCTTCGGCTTATAGACGTCCCAGCGATCCCGGAACTGATAGCCCTTGGCCTTCAGATCGGCGATCCAAGGCGCCATATGGTCGGGCAGTTGCAGCCCGACCGTCATGCCGGGGAGCACGCCCTCATAGGTCTTCAGGACCGGATCGTCCGGCGCGTAGCGGCGTGGATCGGGGCTGGTGTCGGTGTAACCGAACAGGGTCGGGTCATAGCCCGCCTTTCGCACCTCCAACGCGATATTGGTGTGGCGGCTGTCGAGCGGCGTGCCGTTGCGACCGGAGCGGTGATTCATCAGATACATGCCGGTCAGCATGCTGGTCCGCGACGGCCCGCAGGGGGAAGCTTGCGCGTAATGGCGGCGGAACAGCACACCCTCGCGCGCCAGCGCATCGAGGTGCGGGGTCTTGACGACCGGATGACCGACGGCGGAGAGGCATTCGGCGCGCCACTGGTCGGCGCTGATGAAAAGCACCTTGCGGATCGGCAGGTCGGACATGCGGGATCTGACTTCTCGTTCTTCCAGGCAGGAGCGGTCCGCCCGGTCAGGTGTTCACGGATGGGCGCAAGCCTAGCTTATCGGCAGCGGGCGTCACGCCTTGATTCGTGACATGGACGGATCGTAAAGCGCGTCGAGATGGATCTGCGCCGGCACGCGCTCGGCCGCGACCTCCAGCTCGTAGCGTCCCGACTTCAGCCAATCGGTCGGCACCCCTTCGGGATTGCGCACATAGCCATAGCCGATGTTCCGGCTGACCGTGTAGCCCCAGCCGGCGCTGGTCAGCCAGCCAACCTGCTTGCCGTCGCGGAAGATGGTTTCGCGGCCCAGCAGCACGATGGCCGGGTTCTCGACGCTGAATCCGGCCAGCCGCTTCTTGAGCGGGCCCAAGGCTTGCTTGGCCAGGGCCTCGCGACCGAGGAAGGGCGTGTTCTGCTTGAGCTTCACGGCCCAGCCGAGGCCGGCCTCGAGCGGCGTATGGTCAGGCCCGATGTCCGACCCCCAGGCGCGATAGCCCTTTTCGAGCCGCAGCGATTCGATCGCGCGATAGCCGGTATTGACGATGCCATGCGGCTGACCCGCCGCCATGACCGCGTCATAGACGGCGCCGGCGCATTCGACCGGGAAATGCAGCTCCCAGCCGAGCTCGCCGACATAGGTGACGCGCAGGGCTCTGACCGGGGTGCCCGCGATCATGACGGTCTGCCAGCTGCCGAAGGGAAAGGCGGCGTTGGAGGAATCGGCGCCCGACGCGGCGCTCAGCGTGTCGCGCGAGCGCGGGCCCATGACCGACAGCACGGCGAAGGCGGAGGTTACATCGATCAGCCGGGCATCCAGCCCCTGCGGGATGGCCCGTTCGATCCAGGAGAAGTCGTGGGTCGCGAAGCCGGTCCCGGTGATGATGTAGTAGCTCTCTTCGGTCAGGCGAGTCACGGTCACGTCGCATTCGATGCCGCCCTGGCGGTTCAGCATCTGCGTATAGATCAGCCGTCCCGGCGCCTTGGCGACATCGTTGGCGCAGATCCAGCTCATGGCCAGCTCCGCGTCGCGGCCGATCATCATGAACTTCGCGAAAGAGGTTTGGTCGAAGACGCCGACGCGCTCGCGCACCGCCTGATGCTCGGCGCCCACATGATCGAACCAGTTCTGGCGCTCATAGCTGTAGATGTCCTTGGGCTCGACGCCGTCGGGCGCGAACCAGTTGGGGCGCTCCCAGCCGAGCTTCGATCCGAAGCAGGCGCCTTGCGCCTTCAGCCGCTCATAGAGCGGCGAGACCCGCACGGGCCGCGCGCTCTCCAGCTCCTCATGCGGCCAGGCCATGCTGTAGTGATGGGCATAGGCCTCGAGCGTGCGCGTCAGCACCCATTGCGGATCCTGATGCACGCTGCCGAAGCGGCGGATATCGACGGGCCAGAGATCCATCGGCGACTCGCCGGCCGCGACCCACTCGGCCAGCGCCTTGCCGGCGCCACCGCCCGACGCGATGCCGAAGGCGTTGAAGCCCGCACCGACATAGAAGTTCTTCAGCTCCGGCGCCTCGCCCAGGATGAAGTTGCCGTCGGGCGTGAAGGATTCGGGGCCGTTGATGAGCTGCTTGATGCCGGCGGTCTCGAGCGCCGGGATGCGGCCCAGCAGGCGCCCCATCATCGGCTCGAAATGATCCCAGTCGGAGTCCAGCAGCGAGAAATGGAATCCCTCGGGAATGCCCTTGAGCGCCCAGGCGATCGGGTTGGGCTCATAGCCGCCCACCACCAGCCCGCCGACCTCTTCCTTGCCATAGATGAGACGATCGGGATCGCGCAGGGTGGGAAGATTGCGCGGCACGCCGTCGATCGGCTCGGTCACCAGATATTGATGCTGGACCGACTGCAGCGCGACATTGACGCCGCAGAGCTTGCCGACCTCGCGCGCCCATTGCCCGGCGCAATTGACGACCACGTCGGCCGTGATGGCGCCTTGCGCGGTGACGACGCCCGTCACGCGGCCCTGCTTCGTGGTGATCGCGGTGACGCGGCAATCCTCGATGATGGTGACGCCGCCGGCACGAGCACCCTTCGCCAGCGCCTGGGTGATGTCGGCGGGATTGGCCTGGCCGTCGGTCGGCAGGAAGGCGGCGCCCACCACATCGTCGACCCGCATCGGCGGCCACAGCTTCTGCGCCTCGGAGGGCGTCAGCACTTCCATGGCGAGACCGAAGCTGTGCGCGGTGGTGGCCTGGCGCTTGATCTCGGTCAGGCGCTCGGGATTGCAGGCGAGGCGCAACCCGCCATTCATCTTCCAGCCGGTCGACAGGCCGGTTTCCGCCTCGAGCTTGCGATAAAGTTCGACCGAGTTCTTCAGGAGCTGCGTGATGTTGGCCGAGGTGCGGAGCTGGCCCACGAGGCCCGCCGCATGCCAGGTCGAGCCGCTGGTGAGTTTGTTGCGCTCGAGCAGCACGACCTCTTTCCAGCCGAGCTTGGCCAGATGATAGGCCGTGCTGCAGCCGACGATGCCGCCGCCGATAATGACGGCGCGGGCATGGGTGGGAAACGACGCCATTCTCGTCAACCTCAATGATGTTTCAATGAATCGTAGGCCTGTTGAAAACGCGCGCGATAATCGGCGGTGTAGGCGGCATAGTCGAAATCGAGAGTCGAGAAGGACTCCGCGATCATGCTCCATAGCGTCTCGCGCAGGAGCGAGGCGCATTTCATCGCCTGATAGCGATGGCGCAGCTGGTCGTCGACCGGCCGCTCGAAATAGGCGCCCAGCAACCATTCCTCGTCCGCTGGGGCCACCTCGTTGTTGGAGTTGAGATTGCCGAGATCGAACAGCGGACTCGAATAGCCCGCATAGTCGTAATCGATCAGCCAGAGCCGGCGCCCGTCGTCGATCAGGTTGCCGCAGAGCAGGTCGTTATGGCCGAAGACCAGTTCGACCGGACCCAACCGCTTTTCGAGATCCTCGGCGATGGCGAGGAGAGGCGGCAGCTCGGGCACCCGAGGACTGCCGGCGTCGCGCAAGCTCGCGGCATAGTCGCGGAAAATATGGAACGGCCAGAACATCAGCACCGGCCCCCGCAGATGACGGGGCAGCTCGTAATGGCAGCGTTTCACCAGCGGCAGGATCCGCTCGAGCATCGAACGCGGGCGCACCGCTTCGGGCGTCAGTGTCGTGCCTTCGATGAAGTCGAAGACGATGGCGCCCGGCTCGTGATGCAACACGGCGGGCGCCAGTCCCGCTGCATGGGCGGCGCGGCTCGCGGCCAGCTCCGCAAAGCGCATCACGCCATGAACGGGGATGTCGTCGCCGATCCGGACGAAGAAGCGCCGTCCGCGATCGCGGACTTCGAAATTGGCGTTGGTGATTCCGCCCTTGAGCGCAATCGGCTCCACCGGCCCCGACCAGAAACTGAGGGCCGCGGCCCGGGCCAGCGGATCGAGCGTCCTCATCGCCACCCTTTTCGGGGCCAGTCTTGTTTTTGGCTTTCAGGCAGCGGCGAAGCAGGGACCCCCGCCCACCGCTTCGCCGCGCCCCCAACGTTCCGGTGTGCGGCCCCCTGCCGCGCTGCCGTCACGGTCGCCCTTTGAAAGGCGGTTCTTGGCGGGTGATTGCCCCCACTCACACGCAAGAGCCGTTACCTTCAGGTGATTGCCCGACGGGAGCCATTCGATTCCGAAAATCCCCACATATATCCAATTATCTTCGGTGGAATTTGACGAAATACCAATTAGTAATGCATATTATCAATAAGTTATAACTCAAGATCGGTGTGGCTATGTGGGATTTTTAACGCATGGACCGTCAAACGCGGCATCGGGCCATCCTGGAAGCCGTCTCGCAGGGCGGGCAGGCCCGGGTTCTGGACCTCGCCACAAGGCTACGCGTGTCGGACGAGACGATCCGGCGTGATCTGAAGGATCTCGAGGCCGAGGGCCTGGTCCAGAAGATCCATGGGGCCGTCATCCCGCCGGAGCCGCTGGGCGAGCCGCGCTTCGATCGCCGCATGAGCCAGGAGACCGAGGCGAAAAAGGCAATCGCCCGCGCGGCGGCGGCGCAGGTGCGCGACGGCGATACCATCCTCCTCGATACCGGCAGCACGACCGCCTATGTCGCGCGCGCCCTTCACGGCCATCGCAATCTGCTGGTGGTGACGAACTCGGTCGACATCGCCCGGACGCTGGCGACCCGCAACGGCAACCGGGTCTATATGGCGGGCGGCGAGCTGCGCGCGGACGATGGCGCCGCCCTGGGCGTGTCCGCGACCGCCTTCGTGCAGCAATTCCGGGTGCGGCTCTGCTTCCTCTCGATCGGTGCCATCGATCTGGAGGACGGGCTGATGGATTTCCACCTGGAGGAGGCCGAGTTCTCGCGCGTCGCCATGCGCCGGGCCGAACGCACCATCATCGTCGCCGATCACACCAAATTCGGGCGCCGCGCCCTGGTCAGCGTCTGTCCGCTGGCTTTGGTTCAGACCCTGATCACCGACCAACCCTTGCGCGCGCCCTTCCAGGACCGGCTGCGCCGCGCCGAAGCGACGGTGCTGATCGCAGAGCGCGCCGCCGCCTGACGGCCGCGAGCGTTCAGGCGAGACCCAGACGCCGGCGCGCGCGGGCGCTGCCGGCGCCGATCAGCCGGTCGGCGACGATACCGATGAAGGCCACGGCGAGGCCGGCCACGATGCCGCGGCCCGAATCCGCCTTGGCCAGCGAGATGAAGACCTCCTGGCCCAGATCGCGGGTGCCGACCATGGCGGCGATGATCAGCATGCTGAGCGCCAGGAGGATGGTCTGGTTGATGCCGAGCATGATCTCCGGCAGGGCCAGGGGAAACTGGACGCGCCGGAAGATCTGCTGGCGCGTGCAGCCGGAGACCCGGGCGGCCTCGATCAGCGCCGGCGGCACCTGCCTTATGCCGTGATCGGTGTAGCGGATCGCCGGAACGATGGCGAAGGAGACGACGGCGATCAGGGCCGTCACATCGCCGACGCGGAACAGCATCACCACCGGGATGAGGAAGACGAAGGAGGGCAGGGTCTGCAGCGTGTCGATGATCGGCGTGATGATGCGGTGCGCCTTGTCGCTGCGCGCTCCCCAGACGCCGATCGGAATCCCGATCAGCGCCGAGATGATCGAGCCGATGCCGCAGAGATAGACCGTGGCCATGGTCTTCTCCCACAAACCCACCGCGGCGCAGAAGAAGGTCAGTCCGGCCGCGAGGATCGCCAGCTTGGGTCCGCCCAGCCGCCAGCCCGCCAGTCCCAGCAATCCCGTCGCCGCCAGCCAGGGCATGCCGTCCAGGAAGGCGCGCGTGGGATTCAGGATATGCAGCAGCATGAAGGTGCGAACCACTTCGATGATGTCGAAGAAGTTCAAATTGATCCAATCCACCATCGACTTCCAGATCGGCGCGGTGCTGATGGTGATCGAGCTCGGCACCTTGTAGAGCGGGGGCCAGCCGATGCTGATCAGTGTCGTCACGGCCAACGCCGCCAGGGCCGAGACGAGGTAGGGATGGCGCTGCCAGAGCGTGCCCTCGATGCGATGGGTCGGGCGCCGGCGGGCGGCGGCCTGGCTCAACTGGTCGAGGGCGATCGCGAGCGCCACGATGGCGAGGCCGGCCTCGAGGGCCTGGCCCACCTTGAGCGCGCGCATGGCGAGCAGCACGTCATAGCCGAGGCCGCCGGCGCCGATCATCGAAGAGATGATCACCATGTTGAGCGACAGCATGATCACCTGGTTGACGCCGACCATGAGGGTGGGACGCGCGGCCGGGACCAGGACGCGCCACAGCTTCTGCAGGCGGGTGCAGCCCGCCATGGTGCCGAAATCGCCGATCTCCTGCGGCACGCGATTGAGGGCGAGGATCGTCGCACGCACCATCGGCGGCGTGGCGAAGATGCCGGTGGCGAGCAGGGCCGAGACCGGGTTGTTGCCGAACAGCAGCAGCATCGGCACCAGATAGGCAAAGGTCGGCATCGTCTGCATCAGATCGAGGATCGGCGTGATCAGCAGCCGGTCGATCGCCGGGTGGCGATAACCCAAGATGCCGACCAGGATGCCGGTGACGACGCAGAAGGGGACGCAGATGGCGATGAGGGCCAGGGTCAGCATCGAGCTTTCCCATTGCCCGAAGATCGCCAGATAGAGGAAGCAGGCGCCGGCGACGATGCCGATCGAACGGCCGCCCAGCGCCAATCCCGCCAGCGCGACGGCGATCACGATACCCACCCAGGACAGGCGCGGGATCACCAGCGCGTCGGCGCCATGGCCGATCTTGAAGCTCTTGGCGAGCAGGCCGAAGGCGGCGTCGAGCGGGATCGCGATGAGGCCGGAGAAGCCGCGCGTCAACCAGGTGAAGTTGGTCTTGATCCAGCCCATCACCGCGCTGATCCAGGCGCTGAGCGGAACGATCCATTCTTTCGGATAATCCACGGCCCAGGGGGCGGCGTCGCGGAAGACGTAAAGCAGGGCCGACAGCAGGAGAGCCCCCAGCCAGACCCAGATCCAGGGGTCGGTCGCGGCGCGCCGGGCGCCGGAGCTGTGGGTGATCGCCGTCACGCGGCGCTCTCGCGGCCCGCCAGGAGGTTGATGACGGCGGCGGGCGTCACCTGGCCGATGACAGCACCATCCTCGTCGGTGACCGCGAAGGGCCGTCCGGCCGCGACGATGTCGGCGGCGAAGCTGGCGATCTTCGCGGTGGCGGCGACCTTGCGCGCCGCGGCGGTGTCCGCGCCCGCCGGCATCATCAGTGTTCGCGCCGACAGCACCTTGGAGCGCTGCACGTCGCGGGTGAACTCCGCCACATAGTCGGTCGCGGGTTTCGTCACCAGGTCCTCGGGCGTGCCGATCTGGATGATCTCGCCATCCTTCATGATGGCGATGCGGTCGGCGAGACGGATGGCCTCGTCGAAATCATGGGTGATGAAGACGATGGTCTTGTGCAGCACGTTCTGCAGGCGCATCAGCTCCTGCTGCATCTCGCGCCGGATCAGCGGATCGAGTGCGGAGAAGGGCTCGTCCAGGAACCAGATCTGCGGCTCGACCGCGAGGCTGCGCGCGATGCCGACGCGCTGCTGCTGGCCGCCCGACAATTCGCGCGGATAATAATTTTCGCGGCCCTTGAGGCCGACCAGATCGACCATCTCCTGGGCGCGCTTCCTCTGCTCGGCCTTGGGTCGGCCCTGGACCGAAAGCGGAAAGGCGACGTTCTCCAGCACGGTCAGATGCGGCAGCAGGGCGAAATGCTGGAACACCATCCCCATACGATGGCGCCGGATCTCGATCAATTCCCGTTCTGTCGCCTCGAGGAGGTTGCGGCCCTCGAACATGACCTCGCCTGCCGTCGGCTCGATCAGGCGCGCCATGCAGCGCAGCAGGGTCGATTTTCCCGACCCCGACAGCCCCATGATGATGAATATCTCGCCTTCCTTGACCTCGACGCTGGCGTCGCGCACGGCACCGATCAGCCCGGCCGCGCTCAAATCCGCGGCACTGGGCTTCCCGCCCCCGGCCGCCATGACCTCCTCCGCGCCGCGGCCATAGACTTTCCACACATTGTGGCTGGCGAGCATTACTGGGCGCTTGTCCAGCGCCGCAGTCACATTTGCAGTGGGTCGCGTCACACTCATCCGGTTCGTTCCCGTCCCCCGCGCCGGTGGCGATTCAATTCATCGATACCGTGACTCGCCTGATAACCGGAAAACCGGTTCGAGGTGTTTCAATCCTCGAACCGGTCCCTGCTTCCGGCGGTGGGCTCAATGCGGACGCTCGCGCGCGCTCTTGAGCCGAAGCGACTGCTTACTGGGCCCACGCTTTCCAGGTCGATTCATGCGCATCGACCCAGGCCGTGGCAACGTCATCGATGGACTTGCCATCGAGATCGACTTGGCCGCTCAACTTGTTCAGATCGTTGACGTCGATGACATAGGCCTTCGCCACCTTGTAAGCGACCGGCCATTTGTCCTTCATGCCCGCCCACGCATATTTCCAGATCTCGCCATGCGGCTTGCCGCAATCATGCGCGAGGTCGGGGTTCACGCCCCATTTCGGGTCGTTGTAGCATTCGGGCGTATATTCCGGGAACTGCACCCATTCGCCCTGATACTTCGCCGGCGCCCAGTGCGGCGAGTAGATCCACAGCATGATCGGGGCCTTGCGCTGATAGGCGGAATCGAGCTCGGCGAACATCGCCGCGTCGGTGCCCGCATGCACCACCACGAAGGGCAGCTTCAGCGCTTCGACACGCTCGTCGTCGAACCCTTCCCAGGTCACGGGACCGCCGAGATAGCGGCCCTTGGGCGCCGTCTCCGGCGTCGAGAAGGCAGCAGCGCATTTCGGATCGAGCAGCGCCTTCCAGTCCGGGAGTCCGGGGCACTTCTCCTTCATATACATCGGGTACCACCACTCTTCCTTCGCCTTCGGGCCGAGTGCGCCGAGGCGCTCGGTCTCGCCGGTCGCGTCCGACGCCTTCATGGCTTCGCCCGCGGTCGTGTCCCAGAACTCGAGGCCGACGGTCAGGTCGCCATTGGTGAGGCCGGTGGTGAGGCTCGAAAGATAGTCGGCGGTCGGATATTCGACGTTGTATCCGAGCCGCGTCAGGATGGTGCCGAGGATCTTCGCGTTGATGTTCACGCTGGTCCAGTCGAACAGCGCGATCTTGATCGGGTCGGTCGATTCCGGCACTTCGGCCTTGGCCGATGAAGCCCATCCCGCCGCCAACGCCAGACCGCCGATGACGGTCGCAGCGCCAGCGAGGGCCTTGAAGCCTTTCGCCATAGTGATTCCTCCCTTGGAATTCTTGGTGCCGGTTGCGGTCATCCGCTCCAGCGCCTGTTTGCCGCAAGAATGAAAGCGCGGATGGCTGGCCCTTGGCAAGCCAGAACCATACCGCCTGAACCAATTCCACGCCATTTGCGGCGAAGGACAGTCGGGTTCGCTCAGAAACCTATCGGTCGGATTCGATCAGATCTGGTCGGGCGCGAGACGAAGGGTGCTGTCGGCGCCCGCGGTCACGGCCGCGGCCAGCCCATGGCTGTGCGGCAGGATATGGGCCGCGAAGAACAGCGCGGTGGCGATCTTGGCCGCAAGATAGTCGCCATCCTCGCCGCCCGCGGCCAGTCGACGGCGCGCGGCTTGCGCCTGACGCGCCAGCTGCCAGGCGCCGACCGTGGTTCCCGCCAGATCGAGATAGGGCGTGGCACCGGCGAGCACCTGGGGCAGGCCGCTCTTCAGCCGCTCCACGAGCCATTGCGTTGTCTGGGCGAGATCATCGAGGGCCGGCGCCAGCGCCTTCGCCAGCGTCGCCAGATCCTTGTCGCCACCGCCGCTCAGGCTTGCCATGTCGGCGCGCATCTCGGCGATCAGCGCCGCCATGGCCGCACCCTGGTCGCGGCCGAGCTTGCGGCCGACGAGATCGATCGCCTGGATGCCGTTGGTGCCCTCATAGATCGGCGTGATGCGCACGTCGCGCAGATGCTGCGCCGCACCGGTGCTCTCGATGAAGCCGAGGCCGCCATGGATCTGGATGTTGAGCGAGGCGACATCGATGCCGCGATCGGTGCTCCAGGCCTTGGAGAGCGGGATCAACAGCTCGGCACGCATCAGCGCCTTGTTGCGGGCGGCTTCGTCGCTGCCTCGCTTGGCGTGATCGAGGGCTGCCGCATTCAGATAGGCCAGGGCGCGCATCGCCTCGACCAGGGCCCGCATCGTCATCAGCATGCGGCGCACGTCGGGATGATGGATGATGGAAGCGGTTTCGCCGCTCTTGGTATCCACAGGTCGGCTCTGCACGCGCTCGCGCGCATAGCCGCGCGCCTGCTGCAGCGCGCGCTCGGCCACCGCCAGTCCCTCGACGCCGACGCTGAGGCGCGCATTGTTCATCATCGTGAACATGTATTCCATGCCGCGCTGCTCTTCGCCGACCAGGAAGCCGATGGCGCCGCCGTCATTCTCGCCATAGGCCATGACGCAGGTCGGGCTCGCCTTGATTCCGAGCTTATGCTCGAGCGAGAGGCAGCGTAGATCGTTGCGCTGACCCAGGCTGCCGTCGGGATTGGGCAGGAATTTCGGCACGATGAAGAGCGAGATGCCCTTGGTGCCGGCGGGTGCGTTGGGCGTACGGGCCAGCACGAGATGGACGATGTTCTCGCTGAAATCCTGCTCGCCATAGGTGATGAAGATCTTCTGCCCGGTGATGCGATAGCGGTCGCCTTCCTTGACCGCCTTTGTGCGCAAGGCGCCGACGTCCGATCCCGCCTGGGGCTCGGTCAGATTCATCGTGCCGGTCCATTCGCCCGAGATCAGCTTCGGGAGATAGGCGGCCTTCTGCTCGGGCGAGCCATGGCGCTGCAGCGCTTCGATGGCGCCTTGCGTGAGGAGCGGGCAGAGCGAGAACGCCATGTTCGCCGACGACCACATTTCCTGGACCGCGATCGCGACCGACCAGGGCAATCCCTGGCCGCCCCACTCGGCTTCGAACGGCACGCTGTTCCAGCCGCCTTCGGCGAAAGCGCGATAGGCCTCGCGGAATCCTTTCGGCGTCACGACGGCGCCATTCTCGAGACGGCTGCCTTCCTCGTCGCCGATGCGATTGAGCGGCGCCAGCACGCCGGCGGCGAACTTGCCGGCCTCGGTCAGGACCTGCTCGACCAGTTCGGCCGTGGCGTCCTCGAAGCCCGGCAGTTTGCCGATGGCGTCGAGGCCCACCGTTTCATCCAGCACGAAACGCATTTCGGCCAGGGGCGCGACATAGTCCGTCATGATCCGGGATCCTTCCGATGGCGAGGCGTCGCCGAAGCTTAGTCGCGCGTCCTCCCATCGAACAGCGCCCTTCGGCCGAGTCGCGACGAGCGGCGTTCGATCTCAGGTCCGGGAACGGGGTGCTGCCGCGCGCCGCAGGCGGTCATTGATCGCGCGCCCGAGCCCGCGCTCGGGGATCGGCGTGGCGGCAATGCCGGTGAGCCCTTGCTGGCGCCCCTGCTGGTCCAGCCGCCGCAGCGCCGCGAAGAGCATCGCCGCTGCCTCCTTGAGATCGCCGCTGGGGCTGAGATTGAAGGTCAGTGCGGCGCCGGCGACCGGCCGCGGCCCGAAGGCCAGCAACGCCTCGCCCTCATGCCATTCGCTCGCATCGAGTCGCAGCGGCAGGTCCGGCGCGTAATGGCTGGCCAGCATGCCGGGCCCACGCGGCTGTCCGCCTTCGCCGGCATGAGCGATCGGTCCGATCGCCGCCACGATCTCTTCCTCGGTGACGGCGCCCGGGCGCAGCAACACCGGTCCGCCTTCCAGGAGCGCCACCACGGTCGATTCGATTCCGATCGCGCAGGGGCCGCCATCGAGGATCAGCGCGACGCTGGCCCCAAGCTCCTCGGCGACATGGGAGGGGTGGGTGGGGCTGATGCGTCCGGAGCGGTTGGCGCTGGGAGCGGCGAGGGGGCGGCCGAACTTGGCGAGCAGGCGTTGCGCCACCTCATGGCGCGGCACACGCACCGCCTGGCTGTCGAGACCGGCGCTGGCGAGCAGGCTGATCCGGCACTCCGCGCGGCGCGGCAGCACCAATGTCAGCGGGCCCGGCCAAAAGCGCCGCGCCAGCAGGCTGGCCTTCTCGTCGAACACGACGTCGCGGGCGGCTTCGACGATGGAACGATAATGCGCGATCAGCGGATTGAACTGCGGCCGGTCCTTGGCGGCGAAGATGGCAGCGACCGCTCTATCGGAGGTCGCGTCGCCGGCGAGGCCGTAAACCGTCTCGGTCGGCAGCGCCACCAGCGCGCCGGCCTCGAGCAGGGACGCAGCTTCGGCGATGGCGGCGTCGGTCGGCGGCAGGATCCGTGACGCCGGTCCGCTCACGCGTCGCGTCCACGCGCCACGAAATGCGGGTTATCGAGGCCCGGCTTGCCATAGCCGAGCTCCTTGCCGTCCAGGGTCCGGACCGAGCCACCGGCCGCGGCCAGCACCGCCTGGCCCGCCGCCGTGTCCCATTCCATGGTCCGTCCCAGCCGCGGATAGATGTCGGCGAGGCCCTCGGCGACGCGGCAGAATTTGAGCGAGCTGCCGGCATTCTCGAGCGTCGCCACCTGCTCGTTCGAGAGAAAGGCCTGGAGTGCCGCCTCATTGGCATGGGACCGGCTGGCGAGCACGATCGCGCCCTCCTTGGGTTGGCGCCGGCAGGCGATGGGTCGGGGCCGGTCGCCGCGATGGGTCATCATGGCGATGCCCGGACCACCCATGGCCGGTGCGCTGCCGGTATAGGTCGTCCCCAGGGCCGGCAGATGCACCACGCCCAGAACCGGCCGGCTCCCTTGGATCAGGGCGATATTGACGGTGAATTGCCCGTTGCGGCTCAAGAACTCCTTGGTGCCGTCCAGCGGATCGACCAGCCAGAAGCGCCGGTCGGGCGAGGTGCCGTCGCCGATCGTCGGCGTATGACCCGCCGCGCTCGCTTCCTCGGAAACCACCGGGACACCCGGCAGGAGCGGCACCAGCGTCTCGAGGATGATCGTTTCCGCCGCCTGGTCTGCCGCCGTGACCGGCGAGGCGTCGGCCTTTCGCGTCACCGCGATCGGACCCTGATAATGGCGCAGAATCTCGTCGCCGGCCTGCTCGGCGAGGCGTGCAAGCCGTTCGAGCAGCTCGGCCGTTTCACCCGCCCGCGCGTTCATCGCCGAACCTCGGCCATTCCGAGACATCCGGCGAGGGGAAAGGGCGGAGATGAGGTCGTCGATGACATCGGCAGTTCCATCCGGTGATCGCCCGCGTGAAATTGCTGCGCCCCGCGGGTCATGTCGGCGCGTGATGATAGGCGCGCGGCGGCTCTTGTCTAGCACAAGGGATTCCAAGGCGAGTCAATCGCTTGTGTTCTGTCATTGATTTCTCACATCGGTTGCGTAGTCAAAACGCATGATGTCGCGCGTCGAGACAAGCGAGATTTCATCGGCAAAACTTTCCGCGCCGCCGCCGCGTTTCATCCTTTGTTTAGCGCCTGGCGGTTATGGTCGATCCCGACGCAACGAGCGGCCCCTCGCAGGCCCATGCAAGGCGGCTTCTCTCCGTCTCTTCCTGGCCTAACCCGCTGGCAGAGTCCCC
Organism: Hypericibacter sp.; assembly: GCF_050729195.1. Classification (NCBI taxonomy): domain Bacteria; kingdom Pseudomonadati; phylum Pseudomonadota; class Alphaproteobacteria; order Rhodospirillales; family Dongiaceae; genus Hypericibacter; species Hypericibacter sp. Next base: position 62,048 of record NZ_JBOHKS010000053.1, on the reverse strand, counting down.
CATCTCTGTCGGCGGCGGCTTCGGCGGTGGCTCAAGGATCGCGCTTTTTTGCGCCTGCGGGGCGACCGGGCCTCGGTTCCTCCCGGCTCGTCCGGCCTTCCACACAAGCGATGACAGCCACCGCCAGCCACTGGTTGGGCGAGCCGGTTCGTGTCGACCTTGTGACGCTTCCATCGGCGCTTGCCCTGCCCGACAGCAGCGGTCAGATTGCCGGCGCATGAAAACCCGCCACGCCCTGCAGAGTTTCGCCGCCGCCGCTTCGCTCACGGCGCTTATGACCATGGCCAGCCTCGCCGCGCGCGCCGACAATCCGCCCGTTCCGCCGGCCATGCCCGCGACACCGGTCGAGACCGCGCCCCTGGCGCCACCCCCGCCGCAGGAATTCGAGGGCTCGGCCATCGTGCTCGATGGCGGCACATTACAATTGGGCGAAGAGCGGCTGATCCTGTTCGGCATCCAGATCCCCGCCATGACGGCACCCGGCGGGATCAAGGCGCGCCTCGCGCTCGACGGCCTGCTCGGCGGCGACGGCCGGGTCCATTGCGTGGTGGCTGCGCGCGACCTGCAGCTCCATAAATTCGCCGTCTGTCGGCTGGGCGACATCGACCTGAGCGAAGCCCTCCTGCTGGCCGGCGTGGGTACCGTCGATCGCTATGCGGCAAGGGCCAAGAATGCCGATCCGCAGCTGGCCGAGCGCTACGACCAGGCGGAAGCCGAGGCACGGCGCATGGGCAACGGTCTGTGGGCCGAGTTCGTCAAGCCGCCCGCCGCCGAAAAGCCGCCGGCGCCGACCTTTCCGCAGCGGCTTTGTCACTTCCTCCAGGTCTGGCAGGGCGGGCTCGGGGCCCTGGTCGGGTTCCTGCTGGTCGGAATCCTGCTGCTGGTCACCAGGCGGCGCGCGCCGGCAAAATGACCGCCCCCGGGCGGGCAAGATTGTTTTCCTATCCGGAGATATCCGGCAGGCGTCCGGCCTTCCAACGGCTGCGGCGAATGAACGAGAATTCACGAACCGGGAATCCGGGCCGTTCATTCTCCTTCTGAATTCGGCACGACCTTAACAATAGATATGAAAGGCGGATCGACATCGGCCTTAGGCTGATTTCGATCATTGATTCGCCACTCAAAATGCCGTGACCGATTTCGTGGCCACATCGGCAAATGCGGATCATGGACCGACCGAAGTCCGTGGGAGCAGCGCATGGCAGAGGGAGCGCTCGGCGGGACCGCCGATCCTTTGACGCAAGGCCCGGGCATTGCCGCGGGACCCCAACTGGCGCAGTTGCAGGGTCAGGCGATCGGCCAGATCGCGACGGCCGAGGGCGCCATCCATGTCAAGCATGCCGATGGCAGCGAAGCCACGCTGGCAGTCGGCAACAATATCTATGCCAATGACACGATCCGGACCGACCCCGAGGGCGGGGTTCAGATCCGCTTCGTCGACGGCACCGATTTCGTGCTTGGCGGCAATGCCGAAATCACCATCAGCAAGCTGATCTACGATCCATCGGGCTCTGACAGCGGGCTGACCGTCGCGGTCGCTGGCGCCTTCGTGTTCGTCACCGGATCCATCGCGGGAAGCTCCGGCGACGGCATGACGGTCAATACGCCCGCAGGCTCGATCGGCGTTCGCGGGACCTCCGTCGCCGGCCAGTTGTCCGAGACCGAGCATGGTCTCCTGCTGGCGCTGCTGCGCGACATCGCGGGGCATGTCGGACATGTCGTCGTCTTCAACGCGGCGGGCCGGGTCGAGCTCGACGAATTGTTCGAGGCCACCGTCCTGCATGACCAACAAACGCCGCCGCAGACGGCATTCAAGCTGACGCTCGAGCAGATCCAGCAGGCCTTCGGTCCGCTGTTGCAGCTCGATCCGGAGCTCGATCTGCAGAATGAGAGCTATGAGAAGCATACCGAGCTCGAGAATCTGATCGTCCCGGCGGCGGGCGGTAGCGGCGGCCTGTTCCACAATGGCGGCCTCAACGCGGCCTTCCTGTCTCAGCTGTTCGACTCGCTCCTGGGGCTGCCGGGCCAGACGGGCCTCGGCGGCTTCGACGAAACCGGATTGGGCGGGCCGCTGCATCCGCTCGAGGGCAGCATCCTCGCCAATCTCGAGCCGCCGGCGCCCCCGTCCAATCCCGAGCAGCAGACGCTCCATGGCGCCGAAAGCGACACCATCACCGGCACGCCCGGCCCCGATACGCTCGTGGGCGGACCCCACAACGAGCTCATCCTCGGCGAGGACAGCAACGACACGATCCTCGCCAATGGCGGCAATGATACGGTGGTTGCGGGTAACGGCGCGGATTCGATCGATGGCGGGCCCGGCAATGATTCGATCGACGCCGGATCGGGCAACGACACGGCCCTGGGCGATGACGGTAACGACACGCTGGTCGGTGGCCCGGGCGACGATTCCCTCGCCGGCAACAACGGCAACGATTCGATCCTGGGCTCGGCGGGCGCCGATCGCCTCGATGGCGGGAACGGCGACGACACGGTGCATGGCGGCGACGGCAATGACAGCATCAGCGGCGGCGATGGCAACGATATCCTCGTCGGCGGCGACACCACCGGCGGCAATGGTGAGGAAGCGCCGCATGCCCTGGCGGCCGCCGCGGCGCCTGAACTCGGAACGGGCGGCAACGCGCTCATCAACGGCCTGGGCGGGCCGGCCGGTTTCGGCGAAGGGGTCCTGAGCCCGAACGATGACGGGTCGACGGGATTGATCGATATCTCGACCGTCTTCCCCACCGGGATGAACTTCTTCGGCACGACCTATAACGGCTTCTACATCAACAACAACGGCAACATCACCTTCGCCGCACCGCTGGGCACCTTCACGCCCTTCTCGCTGACAGGGGCCACCAACAATCCCATGATCGCGCCCTTCTTCGCGGATGTGGATACGCGCGGCGCCCATGATCTGACCCCCACACCGGGCGGAACATCGACCGGGAGCAACGAGGTCTATTACGACCTGGATCCCGCGAACGGCAGGATCACCATCACCTGGGACGATGTCGGCTATTTCGGCTCACATACCGACAAGCTGGATGCGTTCCAGCTCGTGATCCAGAACACGGGCGACGGCAATTTCGCCTTCGAGTTCCGCTACGAGAACATCGACTGGACCACCGGCGATGCCAGCGGCGGCTCCGGCGGGCTGGGCGGCACCGTCGCGCGCGCAGGCTGGAACTCAGGCGACGGGTCCGATTTCTTCGAGCTCCCGCAATCGGGCAATCAGGGCGAGATGCTCGGCCTGGAGACGACGAGCAATCCCGGCACCGATCCGGACGGCAATTGGGTCTTCAACGTCGTGGGTGGCCAGGTCGTCGGCAATGATGGCGACGACACGATCGACGGCGGTAATGGCAACGATTCGATCCTCGGCGGCGGCGGGAACGATTCGCTGCTTGGCGGTGCCGATGACGACACCTTGAACGGCGGTGGCGGGACCGACCGGCTCTTCGGCGGCGATGGCAATGACCGTCTTGACGGTGGCGGTCATGACTCGACGGGGGGTGCCGACACGCTCCTGGGCGAGAACGGGAACGACACGCTGGTCTTCCGCGATGCCGACAATGTCTATGACGGCGGCAACGGCATCGACGCGCTGGAGCTGGGACAGTCCGTCGATTTCACCCAGCAGCCTGCGGGACATTTCCAAAGCATCGAGATGCTGGATCTCCGGCCGGCGGGCAGCCAGGCCATCACCCTCGATGCCAGCGACGTGCTGGACCTCGCGACCGGCAACAACACCGGCGAATCGGTTTCCGGTCACCCGGTCGAGCTGGTCGTTCGCGGCACCGCCGCCGATTCCGTTGATCTCTCGAGCACCAGCTTTGCCGCGACAGCCACCGGGGTGCATCTCGGGGCTGCCTATGGCGGCGCTGCCGTGAGCTACAACGTCTATCAGGATGCCGGCGGGCACGACGTCGCCATCGAAAGCGGTGTGGTCGTCCATACGGCGGCGACCTAGGCGAAGACGTCAGGGACGCTCGTGCCTGTCTGAAGCCGGCATGGCCGCGCCGCCCTCTGGCTGTCCGTCTCCCTCCAGCGACTGCAGGATGATGTCGGCCGCTTCGGAAATGTCCCGTTGCAGGGCATCGCGCGCCTTCTTGCCATCGCCTCGCCGGAGCGCCGCGACCATATCCTCGTGATGGTCCAGCCCCAGCCCGAGCGTGGAGGTGCTCCGCATCGCATTGAGGCAAGGGCCCGCCTGCATCCACAGGCTTTCGATGATCGGGATCAGCAGCGGCGATTTCGCGGCCTTGTAGATCGTGAAATGGAATTCGAGATTCGTGTCCAGATAGGCGCGGGCGATGCCCTTCTGTGCCATGGCCGACATCCGGGCTTGAACCGCCTCCAGCCGCTCCAGCTCGGCCGCGGTGATGGCGGAGGCGGCCCACTCCGCCGCCTTGCCTTCGATCTCGCAGCGGACGCGTTTCAGATCCATGAGCCGGCCCGGCGTCATGGCGGGGACTTCCACGCCCCGGTTCGGGTTGTTCTCCAGGGCCTGCTCGGCGACCAGCCGCCGCAGCGCCTCGCGGATCGGCATCGGGCTCGTGCCGAAGATTTTCGCGAGCCTGGCGACGACCAGGCGCTCCCCGGGCACGAAGCTCGCCGCCATGATCGCCTGCTTCAGCCGCGCATAGATGTCCTCGTGGGTCGTGCCATGGGGGACAGGCCGGCTGCGATGGCGACGCAGCGCGGAAATGCCTTTGGATTCCTGCCCGGCCTTCGTCATACCCCGTGATGCCGCTTTCCGCCTGGTGCCGACCTTGGCCACTCACACATCCCCGCTGCCCGGAGGCGCCGCCGCTGTCGGCGCCATTTCAATCCAGCTGTTGCGCCGGTTCAACATCCATCGGCGTCGAACGAAGTCATCCTCTCGATTGACAGCACCCTACAGGGCTATTAGGATTTGATCAAATCCATAAAAATACGATCGACAGGATGAGGCGCTCACTTCCCAATCGGTTCGCGGACCCGGCAGTCATGGCGGGGCCGCCTCGGGCATCGAGAATCCGTTGGAACGCGCGGAGGAGACGAGGATGCTGAACGCCACTGCCGCGGCCGGCGAGCGAGCCGGGCCGCAATTCGATCCGATGCTGCTGGCGGTGCTCTCGAGCCGCCTCGAATCCATCGTTCGCGAGATGTCGAACATCGTGAAGAAGGCGAGCCGCTCGACGGCGATCACCAACGCCCGCGATTTCTCCTGCAGCCTCCTGACCTACGACCACCGTCTCGTCTGCGTCGAGGAAGCGATGCCCGTCCATGTGACGGCGATCGACCTGACGACGCGCCCCATCACGCGCCTGTTCGACGACGTGAAGCCCGGCGACGCCTTCTTCTCGAACAGCCCCTATTACGGCGGCACGCATCACGCCGACATGACTCTGTGCGTGCCGGTGTTCCTCGGCGAGGAGCCGATGTTCTGGGCGGTTGCGCGCTCGCATCACGCCGACACGGGGGCCCATCTGCCGACCACCATGGATGCCTATTTCCGCACGGTCTATGAGGAGGGTATCCATATCCCGGCCGTGCGGTTCCAGGAGAACTACGCCGACAAGAAGGATCTCATTCGCTGGTGCCGGGAAAACATCCGCGAGAGTCATATCTGGTATGGCGATTACTGCGCGCAGGTCGGGGCCTGCCGCACGGGCGAGCGCCGGCTGAAGGAGCTCGGCGAGCGCTACAGCCTTCCCCTGATCAAGGAATTCATCGAGGAATGGATCGCCTATGGCCAGCGGCGGGCCGTGGCCGCGATCCGTCAGCTGCCGAAGGGCACCTACTCTTATACGGTCCGGCATGACCCGATCCCGACCGTGGCCGAGGACGGGATCGAGATCACCGCCAAGGTGACGGTCGATCCGGACTCCGGAACGGTGACGGTCGATCTGCGCGACAATCCGGATTGCGTGCCCGGCGGCGTCAACCTGTCCGAGGCCTGCGCCACCGGCGCCGGGCGCATCGGCGTGTTCTACAATCTCGACCCGACGCTGCCGCACAATGAAGGCAGCGCCCGTTGCATCAAGGTCCTGCTGCGCGACGGCTGCGTGGTGGGAAGGCCCGCCTATCCGGCCGGCACCTCGAACGCGACGATGGGCGTCAATGACCGGCTGATCAATGCCGTCCAATGCGCCTTCACCAAGATGGGCGCGCCCTATGGGCTGGCCGAAGGCGGCACGGAATTCGGCTGCAATATGGGCGTGGTCTCGGGCATCGACGACCGCAAGGGCGCGGCCAAACCCTATATCAACATGGTCTTCTTCGGCCTTTCGACCGGCCCGGGGCTCAGCGGCCATGATGGCTGGCTGACCTACGAGGCGCCGAATGGCGGTGGCGTGCTGGCGCTCGATTCGATCGAGATCGACGAGGCCATGTATCCGATCCTGGTCGAGGCGCGCCATGTCGCGCAGGACGCGATCGGCATGGGACAATGGAATGGCGCGCCGGCCATGCAGGGTGTCTACCGCTCGCTGTCGGGCAATCTGAGCGTGGCCTATTGCAGCGATGGCGACATCAACGGCCCGCGCGGCGTTCTCGGCGGCGGCGACGGCGCTGCCTCGCAGAACCGCAAGCGCAGCGCCAATGGCGAAGAGGAGCAGCTTCCGGGCTTCCATATCGAAACCTGCCGGCCCGGCGAGCGGATGATCTTCCGCACCGCCTCGGGCGGCGGCTATGGCAGCCCGGCCAAGCGCGACCCCGCCCAGGTCGCGCGCGACGTGAACCGGCAATGGATCAGCCCCCAGGTCGCGGAGTCCGTCTACCGGGTCAAGCTGGAGCTGGCCGCCAACGGCATCGATTACCGCGTCGACCAGCGGGCGACCGCGGCGCTGCGCGCCGAGGGAGCCGTCTGAGACGATGACCTACAGTATGGGAATCGATATCGGCGGCACCTTCACCGATTGCGTCGTCGTCGAATCCGGCCGGGATCCCTGCATCCTGAAATGCCCTTCGACGCCCGGCGAGTTCGAGCGCGGCTTCATGAATGTGCTGGGTATCGCGGCCGAACATTACGGTAAGGACCTGCCGGGCTTCCTGCGCGAGGTGGACTCGATCGTGCATGGCACGACCGTCTCGACCAACGCGCTGGTTGTCCGCAACACCGCCCCTGTCGGGTTGATCGCGACCGAAGGCCATCCGGACGTTCTGACCTTGCGCGAGGCGCCGCGCAAACGCCCCTGGAACTGGAAGCTGGACTTCCCGGATCCTTACGTGCCGCGCAACCGCACGATCGGGGTGGGGGGTCGGATCGATGCCCTCGGCGCCGAGGTCTCGCCGCTGGTCGAGAACGATGTCCGCAATGCGGTGGCCTATTTCCGCCGCGCCGGGGTCGAAGCGATCGCGGTCAGCCTGCTCTGGTCGATTGCCAATCCGCACCACGAATTGCGGGTGCTCGAGATCATCCGTGAGCTCTGGCCCGAAGTTCCGGTCAGCCTCAGCCACGAGGTCAATCCGATCCCGCGCGAATATCGGCGCACCATCTCGACTGTCATCGACGCTTCGTTGCGTCCCGTGGTGGGCGCCTATATCGGCGGGCTCGAGACGGCATTGCGCGCTGCGGGCTATCGCAACCGGCTGCTCATCGCCAATTGCGTCGGCGGCATGATGCCGCCGGAGGAGATCGTCGAGAAGCCGATCTACAGCGTGATGTCGGGCCCCACCTTGGCGCCGGTCGCGGCGCGCCATCTGACGACCGAGGCCGATGTGATCGTCGTCGATATGGGCGGTACTACCTTCGACGTGTCCGCGATCCGCGCCGGCCAGATCGTGGTCACGCCGGAAGCCATGATCTATCCGCATGACATGCTGGGATTGCCCAAGGTCGATGTGCGCTCGGTCGGGGCCGGCGGCGGCAGCATCGCCTGGGTCGATCTCGGTGGGCTGCTGCGGGTGGGCCCGCGGAGCGCGGGTGCCAAGCCGGGCCCAGCCTGTTACGGCGCGGGCGGAACCGAGGCCACGGTCACCGACGCCAATGTCGTCCTCGGCATCATCGACCCTGATTTCTTCCTCGGCGGGCGGATCAAGCTGCATCGGAACCTCGCCGAGCAGGCCGTGGGGAAGATCGCGAGCCAGCTCAGCATCGGTCTCGTCGAGGCCGCCTATGCGATCTACACCACCTGCAATCACAACATGATCGCGGCGATCGAAGACATCACCGTCAATGAAGGCATCAATCCCCGGGACAGCTATCTCGTCTCGGGCGGCGGTGCCACGGCCTGCCATATCGCCGAGATGGCCGACGTGCTGGGCCTCAAGCGCTTCATGATCCCCAAGCTGTCGGCGGGGCTCAGCGCGTTCGGCGGTCTCGTCTCGGACATCCGCTGGGAGGCTGTCGGCAGCCTCCATACCGACAGCCGGGCCTTCGGCCTGGACGACGTGAACCGGCTGCTGGGCGAATTGCGCGGGCGCTGCGATGCGTTCCTGGATCGCGCGCAGGTGCCGCCGGAGCAGCGCTCCTTCGAATACGCCTTCATGGGGCGCTATGAATATCAATCATGGGAAATCGAGGTTCCGTTCGATCCTGCCGCCGGCCGGCTCAAGGCCGGCAATCTGGAAGCGCTGGTGGCCGCCTTCAACCGGATGCATGAGCGCATCTACAGCATCAAGGACGAGACCAACATCGTCGAGTTCGTCACCTGGAAGGTGACGGCCGTCGGCGAGGGGCGCCGCATCGCGGGCGATCCCGGTAATGGCGCTCGCGCCGCAGCTGCCACGCTGGCACCGAAGGCCCATCGGCCCGTCTACATCCATCGCCAGGGCGGCATGAAGCCGGTTCCGGTCTTCGACGGGACGGCCTGCGTCGCCGGCGGCAAAATCGTTGGCCCGGCAGTCATCGAGGAGAGCACGACGACGATCCTGCTGCTGCCGGGCATGGTCGCCACCACCGACGATGCCGGCAATTACCGGATCGCCATCGAATGATCGACGACACCATTGGCTCGCCAGTGCGTGAATGACAGCAGGCGCCCTGCTCGGCGCTAAACTCTTCTAAGGGACATCGAGATGCTTACAAGGGCGCATATCAGATCCAGTTTCCTTCGCTACGGATTGGCTCTCTTCCTGGCGGCCCCGGCTTTCTGCGGGATCGCCCAGGCCGCGGACCTGTCGACCAAGAAAGTCATCCTGGTTACCTGCGGCCCGGCCAACCCCTGGTGCAAAGTCTTCAATGAGCGGATCGTCGCCGGTCTGGAAGCCGCCGGCGTCAAGGTCAGCGTCCTGGAAAGCGATCTCGATCCGGTCCAGGAGGTTCAGCAGATGAACCAGGCCATTTCGCAGAAGCCGGACTTGCTCATGGTCGAGCCCGCCGACGACAAGACGCTGATCGCGTCGGTGAAGAAGGCGAGAGCGGCGGGCGTCCCGGTCCTCTATATGGACAGCCCCGCCGATCCCTCGATCCTCGACGACATCGCCGTGCAGGTGATCGCGGACAATGCCGCGCTCGGCCGCTTCGCCGCGCAGAACATCATCGACGGGCTCCGGGAACGGGGCCTCAAATCCGCCAATGTCATCGTCATCACCGGCACCGCCGGCTCGACCATGGTGCAGGACCGCCAGAAGGGTTTCGAAGAGGTCATGGCGACGGCGCCGGAATATAAGATCATCGACGTCCAGGATTCGAACTGGGATCCGGTCCAGAGCGGCAAGATCGCCCAGCAGCTCTTCGCGAAGTACAATTCGCAAGGCGGCGTCGACGCGGTCCGGGCCGATGCCGACTATATGGCGATCCCGATCATCGAAGCCGCCAAGCAGGCCGGCATGAAGGTCGGTGTGAAGAATGACGGGCTGATCGTGACGGGCACGAACTGCACGGCGGAAGGCATCCAGGCGATCAAGGCGGGCGACATGTATGGCACGGCGACCGAGGACGCCTGGACCCAGGGCAATGTCACGGCCGAGACGGCGATTGCCTTCCTGAAGGGCGAAACGGTGCCGAAGACGGTGATCGTGCCGGAATTTCGCGTCCATGCGCCGACCTTGGATAAGTACGCCGAACTCTGCTCGAAGTCCTGACCCTTGACGAAGGAGAACGCCGTCATCGCCGACAAGGAGCCGGTGCTGCTGACGATCGACGGTGTGTCGCGGAGTTTCGGTGCGATCCGCGCCGTGGACAACGTCTCCTTCGAGGTGCGTGCCGGCGAGGTGCATGGCCTTTGCGGCCATAACGGCGCCGGCAAGAGCACGGTGGTCAAGATGCTGGCCGGCTTGCTCCAGCCGGATGAGGGCCGCATCATGCTGGGCGGACGCGAGGCAAAACTCGCGTCCGCCCGCGATGCCCAGACCCGGGGTGTCGCCCTGGTCGATCAGGAGCTGAGCGTCGTCCCGACCTTGCCCGTTCTCGACAACCTGTTTCTCGGGAACGTGGCCGAACCATTCTTCCGCAGCCATCGCGACAGCAAGGCCCGCGCGCGCCTTTTGCTCGATGCGGTCGGGCTGGGCAGTCTCGATCCCGATGCCTATGTCGAGGACCTGTCGATCGGTCAGCGCCAGCTCGTCGAGATCGCCCGCGCGCTGGGTCGCGAAGCCAGGCTGTTCATCCTCGATGAACCCACCGCCACGCTCAGCAGCGTCGATATCGAGCATGTGTTCGCGGCCATCCGGAAGGTCACCGCGGCCGGCTGCGGCGTGATCTATGTGTCGCATCGCCTGGACGAGGTCATGGAGCTCTGCGACCGGGTCACGGTGATGCGCGACGGCCAGCGCGTCGACACGGTGGCGACCAATGCCATCAGCGGCAAGGATCTGGTGACCATGATGCTGGGCGACGTCCCCGAGACGCCGGCGCCCCGTATCGACCGGGATCGCCGGACCGAGATCGCGCTCAAGGTGCAGAATCTGTCGGCGGGTGCCCGGACCCGCGGCGTCAATCTGGCAGCCGAGCGCGGGAGGATTTATGGGTTGGCCGGGCAGGTCGGCTCCGGAACCAGCGATGTGGTGCGGGCGATCTCGGGACTTTCGCCCGACGCACGCGGCCTCGTGCAGCTCGAAGGGCGCCCGATACCGCTGGGCTCGCCCCGGGCGGCCAGCGACGCGGGGATCGCCTATGTGTCGGGCGACCGCAAGGGCGAGGGGCTGTTTCTCGGCCAATCCATACAGGCGAATTTGACCGCGACGCGGCTGAGCGCCTTCAGCGTCGGGGGCGTGTTGCGCCTGGGGGCGCTGCGGAACATCGCGGTCGCCCTTTGCAAGGCGGTCGGCATCAAGCCGGACCGCCTGCCCGAGGCGGTCTTGCGACTGAGCGGCGGCAATCAGCAGAAGGTGCTGCTGGGGCGCTGCCTGCAGCGATCCGACACGAAGGTCCTGTTGCTGGACGAGCCGACCCGCGGCGTCGATGTGCGGGGGCGGGCGGAGATCCATGCCCTCATTCGCGGCGTCGCCAACGAGGGCGCCGTGGTGGTGTTCGCCTCGACCGAGCTCGACGAGATCCTGCATCTGGCCGACATCGTCATCGCCATGCGCGGCGGTGTGGTCGTCAGCGAGCGCCCGCGGACCGAGGTCGATGCCGCATCGGTGCTGGCCGACATGACCCATTCGGCGCTCGAAGGGGCCGCCTAGGCGATGACCGAAGCGGCCATCAGATCCAAGCCATCCGAAGGCACCAAGGGGCGGCGCTGGACGCTGAAGCTCTTGCAGCTCTCGGGCATCCTGGCGCTGCTGCTCATCGTCGTCGGCGCGGCGGCGACGCCGGGATTCTTCACCATCGCGAATTTCCAGGCGGTGCTGGCCTCCACGACCTTCGTCGGGCTCGTCGCCGTCGGCATGACGTTGATCATGATCAGCGGTGCCTTCGTCTCGATGTCGCTGGCGACGACGGCCACCGTGACGGCCATGTTCTTCGTCTTCGCCCTCCAATTCGGAGTCGTCCCCGCCATCCTGTCGACGATCGCCCTGGGCGCGCTTCTCGGCCTGTTCCAGGGATTGGCGATCGGGGCCTGGGACGCGAACCCGATCATCGTGACCATCGCCGCAGGCTCGATCCAGGAGGGCCTCAGCGTGGCGATCTCGGGCGGGACGACGATCTCGCCGCCCTCCGACAGCTATACCTTCCTCAACATCACGCCGCTTGGGCTGCCGCTGGGGTTCTACGCGTTGCTGGTGCTCGTGATCCTGGTCGAGCTCATTCTGCGCTATACGCGCCTCGGCCGCGAAATCTACATGCTGGGCGAGAGCCGGGCGGCGGCCCGCGCGGCTGCCCTGCCGATGGGCAAGATCGGGGCCAGCGTCTTCTGCATCGCCGGCGTCGCTGCGGCCTGTACCGGAATCCTGCTCGCCGCCTTCAATCACGGCGCCTCGCTGCTCCTCAATCGCGGCACGCTCAATTACGACGCCATCGCGGCGACGCTCATCGGCGGGGCCGCGATCGCCGGCGGACGCGGTGCCGCCTGGCGTACGCTGGGCGGCGTCATCGTCATCGCCTTCGCGACCGATCTCGTGCTGCTGCGGGGCTACAGCACCGGCACGCAGATCCTCCTCAAGGGGATCGTGATGATGGTCTTCGTCCTGGCGATCCATCTGCGATCCAAGGAGCGTCGGCGATGAGCAACCCCTGGCGCGCCGCCAGCCACCGGCAGCGGATTCTCCGGACCTTCCTGCCGTCGGCGATCCTCGCGGTCGTCATTGCCGGCATGCTGGCGTTGCCGCTCTATTCCGACGCCAGCATGACGGTGTTCGGCGTCTACAATTCGTTCCAGAACCTGGCGACGCTGGGCCTGCTGGCGCTGGCGGTCGGGCTGACCATCATCATCGGCGAGTTCGACCTCTCCACGCTGGGGATGTATGCGCTGGGCGGAATCCTGGCCGTCAAGTTCGGCGAGACGGCGCCTTTGCTCGGCGTCGGCGTGGCGGTGCTTGCCGGTATCCTGTTCGGTTTCTTTCAGGGCGCGATCGTCGCGAAATCCGGCATCAGCTCGGTGCCGCTGACGCTGGGCGGCTATATCAGCCTGCTCGGTCTTTGTCACATCGTCACCGACGAGAAGACGCTGCCCTATGGCAATTACGATGTCGGCACCTGGCTCGACGCCGATATCGCGACGATCTTTTCGCCGCGTTCGCTCGTGGTCATCGCCGTTTTCGGGATCGTCTGGGCGGCGATGCGATGGACCCGTCTCGGCCGCGACGTCCGGGCGCTGGGCGGCGATCGTAGAGCGAGCCGCGCCGCCGGTGTCCCGACGGATCGCATCCTGATCGGCGTCTTCACCTGCTCGAGCGCCTTCTCGGCACTCGGCGGGGCTCTGTTCGCCTACAGCACCACGGCGGCGAAGCCCGACCTGGGCTCGGCCCCCTTCATTTTTGCCGTCACGGCCGTGCTGCTCGGTGGCACCTCGCTCTCAGGCGGCCGTGGAAGTGCTGCCGGCATTTTGATGGGGGTCCTGGCGCTCAGCTTCCTCGAGACGCTGTTCGCGATCCTTGCCACCCCGGCCTATGTGATCAATCTTGTCCGCGGCGGCCTGCTGCTCCTGGTCGTCATTGTCGAGGCGCCCGATCTCCGGCGCCGGCTGACCGTGATGCGGGCGCGGATCGCCAACAAGGGAACCGGAAGCGGCGATCATTTGGACCCGGCAGGCTCGGGCACCGGCACGCCATAACCGTTCAACGTGACCGAGACCATGCAATAGAGCCCGACGAGGCTGATCAGCTCCGCCGTCCCGCCCTCGCCGAAGAGCGCCACGGCCTGCTGATAGGTGAGCTGCGGCAGCACGCCGCCGGAGACCAAGGCCGAGGCCATGTCATAGGCCACGGTTTCCTCGCGCGTCAGATCGACCGGTCGCTGTCCGGCGATGATGGTCGCGATCTTCTCGTCCGCGATGCCGCGCAGCTCGGCCACCAGCACATGGGCATAGATCTCATAGGCCGATTTGAATTTGGCACCAGTGACGAGGATCGCGACCTCGCGCACGGGCCGCGGCAATGACGGCGAGGTCGAGAGCGCCTTGACCAGCTCCCAGACCGGCTTTCCGAACTTCGGAAAATGCAGCCAGGGATTCCAGGGCCCGATCAGCTCGCCGCCATCGCCGATGGCCGTGAATCCTTTGAAATTGGTTTCGATGCCCTTGCGCATATCGTCATAGAGCGGACGCTGTTCGGCGCTGAGGGCAGAAGGGGAAAGGAGCTTCAGGCGCATGTTGGCCTCCGTTGGGGACAGGTCGGCGACGTTATCGTTCAGAATCCCTCAGCGCTTGGATCCGACGCTTGTCATTGGAAGGGGCCATGCGACGTCGCGACGACCCGAAAGGGCAAATTAAATATGGATGTCAGTATCGACGACGCAGCCACGGTCGATGGCCCCGTGATACAGGGATCATGAGAATCGGAACGGGGAAATGGTGGGCGCGACAGGGATTGAACCTGTGACCCCTGCCGTGTGAAGGCAGTGCTCTCCCGCTGAGCTACGCGCCCGTCCCAGATGCGGAAAATGGAACCCGGGACAAGGCCGTCCCCGGCTCGTGAAGGCGGGCAGCTTTAAGCCAAGCCGGCGTGCCCTGTCAACCGGACCGGGAGTCCGGCAAAAAACCCTTCGAGCGAAAGGCCTTGGGCCCGCCTCGGGCCCCTTTGCCGGACGGACTGTGGTTATAATCTGCCCCGATCTTTCCGTAATTGCGGTTTAACCCTGGAAGGTCGATCCCAAGGGACCAACGGCTCGAGAGGCTTTCCGATGATTCGCCGCCTGATGCCCCTGCTGACCGGCCTGGCCTTCGGCCTCGTCCTTTCGGGATTGGTCCCGCCCGCACAGGCCGAGGAGAGCCGGCTGGTCCGGCTCAGTTATTACGGCTATCTGGGCACGCTCCAGGTCGGCCAGATCGACCTGATGATCGAGATGGCGCCGGGCCCAAGGCCCGCCAAGGATTACGACATCACGGCCAACATCACCCTCTCGCCCGTCTATGCGAAGATGGTCGCGTTCCAATGGCAGGGTCAGGCCCATGGCGGCGCCAACAGCAAGAGCGTTCGGCCGTCGACCTACCAGAGCCAGATGGATCTCATGGGCATGCATGAGACCATGGCGCTGGCCTATCATCCAAACGGCGAAGTCGACATCCACAGCGAGCCCCCGACCGTCGAGGCCCGCGTGGCACGCGAGCAGAATCTGGGCTTCAACACGATGGATCCGCTGAGTGCCGCGGTCGCGATCGTCGATACGGTGCTGCGCACGGGTGGCTGCGATATGTCATTGCCGATCTTCGATGGCGCGCGCCGCTACAATCTGGATTTCACCTCGGTCGGGCCCGACGTGATAGAGAAGACATTGTTCTCCACCTATCAGGGACAGGCGCTTCATTGCGCCGCGACGGCAAAGCTGATCGCGGGCTTCCAGCCGAACGCGATCAGCTCGAGCTTCTATCCCAACAAGACCGATCTCTGGCTGGGGCAGGCGGTCAAGGATGTCCCGCTGCTGCCGGTCCGCGTCCTGGCGCAAAGCAATATGGGGCTGATGCGGGTGGAGCTGGTCCAGGCCACCACCGTTGCCAGCGCCACACCTTGAACAAGTGAGCGGCGGTGGGACATGGAGACGCTGCGGAAGTGGATAGACCATAGCGGCATGTCCGATCCGGTCGGCTATGCCGCCGCCATGGCCGGTCTTCCCTCCGACGTCGGCGCTCTCAACGGCATCATTCAAGGTGTGTTGGTCCATTCGGACTGGCTGACCGACTACGGGTTGGATGAGAGCCTCCTGAGCGCAACCTCCCGCACGACGCTCCCGATCGCCGACCGGCTGGCCGATATTCTTGAGAGGGACGGGCAGGGGCTGGAAACGCGGCGGCCCTCCTCGAAGCGGGCGCTTGGGACCTGCCGGGACTTCGCCCTCATGCTCTGTTCCATCCTTCGCAGCCAGGGCGTTCCAGCGCGCCTGCGTTGCGGATTCGCGGCCTATTTCGGCAGCGGCTGGGAAGATCACTGGGTTTGCGAATATTGGGACAGCCGCGCGCAAACCTGGCGCCTGAGCGATCCGCAAATCGACGAGATGCTGAAGGCAAGATACCGGATCGGATTCGATCCCACGGACGTGCCGCGCCAGTCCTTCCTGACAGCGGGACAGGCATGGTTGGACGGCCGCCGCGGCAAGTCCGATCCTGATCGCTTCGGTCATGGCGAGGTCACCGGCGCATGGTTCGTAAAAGTCAACGTCGTCCGCGACCATTACGTCCTGAACGATCGGGAGACGTCGATATGGGACGGGTGGCGGGCAGCCCTGCCGTCGAAGCGAGTCGTCAATCCGGAAGAATTCGCGTTGCTGGACGATCTCGCCGCCGATCCGGAGCAGCCGCTCGTCGAGGTCGTTCCCGACTGGCTGGCGTAACAGCGCGTCCCTTGGACTCAGAGACCTGCGTCGATCTTCCGCAAGGCGTCGGGCAGTTTCGCAAAATCGTCTAGGATCAGATCGGCGCCGAGCTCGCTCAAGGGGGCGCGGCCATAGCCATAGGCCATGACGATCGAGGGCATGGCCAGGGCACGGGCCGGGGCCACGTCATTGGCGCTGTCGCCAATCATCACGGCCTGGGCGGATGTGGCGCCGATGGCGGTCAGCGCCACCGCCAGGTGATCGGGGTGGGGTTTGCGGTTCTTGACCGCGTCGGCGCCGAGGATGGCGCCGAAATACGGAGCCAGGCCCAGCACCTCGATGACAATGTCGGTCAGGCGCTGCGGCTTGTTGGTGCAGACAGCGCAGCGATATCCCGCCGCGCGCAAGGCCGCCAGGGTTTCCAGGACACCCGCATAAGGCCGCGTCAGGCGAACCGGCTCGGCCTCGTAATGCGCCAGGAAGCGCTTGAGATAGATGTCGAGCTCCTCGGCGCGATGCGGCACCGAGGCCGCGGTCAAGGCCCGCTCGACCAGGGTGCCGGCACCGTCGCCGATCATGCGGCGTATGGCCGGGAGCTCGATCTCGGGCCGTCCCAGCTCGGCCATGAGCCGGTTCATGGCGATGGCGATGTCCGGCGCGCTGTCGATCAGCGTGCCGTCGAGATCGAAGGCCAGGGCGTCGCGTCTTTGAGACAAATTCCATCCGCCATGAAAACGCCACGGGAGCGCACAAGGATGCTCTCTTGGAGCGGCCTTGCGGCTGTGGCAGGGTGCCCCAAGCGGCGTTGACGGTGCTTGGTTCCGGCGTTCTTGCCGGATCGCGCCGCGGCCGACAAGACCCTATCGTTCGGGCGGCGGCGACCCTCCCGGCGAGAAATGGGCCGACCCGGCCCCGATTGGAGCCCAAAAGCGTTCCCCATGCCGAAGTCTCGAACCGCTGCCATCGTCCTCGCCGCGGGCAAGGGCACCCGCATGAAGTCGCGCAAGCCCAAGGTCATGCATGAGATCGCCAACCGGCCGATGATCGGCCATGTGATGGCGGCCCTGAAGCCCTTGCACTGCGATCCGGTGGTGCTGGTGGTGGCGCCGGGCATGGAAGCCGTGGCGGAAGCGGCAGTACCCGCCCAGATCGCCGTCCAACGCGAACAGCTCGGCACCGGGCACGCGGTCATGGCGGCTCGCACGACACTCAAATCGGTCTCGGGCGATCTCCTGGTTCTTTATGGCGACACGCCCTTCATCGCCACCGCGACGCTGGAGGCGATGCTGAAGCGCCGGCGGGGGGCCGACGATCCGGCCGTGGTGGTGCTGGGATTCCGGCCCGACGAGCCGGGCGGTTACGGACGGCTGGTGCTCGGCGCATCGGGCGGTCTCGACGCCATTGTCGAGGCGTGCGACGCGACGCCCGAGCAGCGGGCGATCGGGCTCTGCAATTCCGGCGTCATGGCGCTCGACGCCGAGCGCATACTGCCGCTCCTGAAGGAGTTGCGGAACGACAATGCCAAGAGCGAATATTACCTGACCGACCTGGTGGCGCTCGCGCGCGGCCGCGGCTGGGACTGCGCCGTGGTCGAGGCCTCGGTCGAGGAGCTGATGGGCATCAACAGCCGCGCCGATCTGGCGGCGGCCGAGCAGGTCTATCAGCAGCGCGCTCGTGCTTCGGCGATGGAAGGCGGCGCCACGCTGCTCGAGCCCGCCAGCGTCTATTTCAGCCACGACACGCAGCTGGGCCAGGATGTGGTGGTCGGTCCCCATGTCTATTTCGGGCCGGGCGTCACGATCGAGAGCGATGTGGAGATCAAGGGCTTCTGCCATATCGAGGGCGCGCGCATCGCGGCCGGTGCCCGCATCGGCCCCTTCGCGCGGCTGCGGCCGGGCGCCGCGATCGGGCCGGATGTCCATATCGGCAATTTCGTCGAGATCAAGAACGCGCGGCTCGGGCCCGGCGCCAAGGCGAACCATCTGACCTATATCGGCGATGCGGAGATCGGCGGCGGCACCAATATCGGCGCCGGGACCATCACCGTGAATTATGACGGCTTCAGCAAGTCGCGCACCGTGATCGGCCCCAATGTCTCGATCGGCTCGAACAGCTCGCTGGTGGCGCCGGTGACGATCGGGGCGGGCGCCATCGTCGGCGCGGGCAGCGTCATCACCGAGAATGTGCCGGCCGATGCGATGGCGATCGCGCGCGGCCGCCAGGTCAATATGACGGGCCGGGCCCAGACCTTCCGCGCCAAGCGCAAGAAGACGACCAAGGCGAAACCGGCCAAGAAGGCCGGCGCCAGATCCGGGACGAAACGCAAGTCGGGCAAGTGAGCAAGCCGCCGCCCCGCGCTTCGGCGCCGGGCGGACAGATCGAGGAGGTCGGGAACATGTGCGGCATCATCGGCATCATCGGCAAGGCGCCGGTCGCCCCGCTGCTGATCGAGGGCCTGAAGCGGCTCGAATATCGCGGCTACGATTCGTCGGGCGTGGCGACATTGGTCAACGGCCATATCGAGCGCCGTCGTGCCGAAGGCAAGATCGCGCGGCTCGAGGCGCTGGTCGGATCCAATCCGCTCGCGGGCACCATCGGCATCGGTCATACACGCTGGGCCACCCATGGCCGCCCCTCCGAGACGAACGCGCATCCCCATGCGACCGACCGGGTGGCCGTGGTGCATAACGGCATCATCGAGAATTTCCAGGAGCTGCGCGAAGAGCTCGAGGGTCTCGGCCGCGAATTCGAGACCGAGACCGACACCGAAGTGGTCGCCCATCTCCTAACCCATCTCCTGGAGCAACAGAAGACGCCGCAGCAGGCGATGACGATCGCCATGGATCGGCTCAAGGGCGCCTTCGCGCTGGGCGTCATCTTCGCCGGCCGTTCCGATCTCATGATCGGGGCCCGGCGCGGCAGCCCGCTCGCGGTCGGCTATGGCGACGGCGAGATGTATATCGGCTCCGACGCGCTGGCGCTGGCGCCCTTCACCTCGCGCATCTGCTATCTCGAGGAGAACGACTGGGTCGTCGTCACCTCCAAGGGCGGCGAGATCTTCAACGGCCCGAACAAGGTCGAGCGCGAGATCAAGCAGACGGCGATGACGGGAGCCCGCGTCGGCAAGGGCAATTTCCGCCATTTCATGCTCAAGGAAATCTATGAGCAGCCGGCGGTCATCGGCGACACCCTGCAGCGCTATGTCAATCCGCTGGCGCGCACGATCGAGATGCCGGCGCTGCCGTTCGACTTCGCGACCCTGTCGCGGCTCACCATCGTCGCCTGCGGCACCGCCTATCTCGCCGGCATGGTCGCCAAATACTGGTTCGAGCAGATCGCGCGGGTGCCGGTCGAGCTCGATATCGCCTCCGAGTTCCGCTATCGCGAAGCACCGTTGCCCAAAGGCGGCGCCACGATGGTGATCTCGCAATCGGGCGAGACCATCGATACGCTGGCGGCGCTCCGCTACGCGAAAAGCCAGGGCCAGAAGATCCTCTCGGTCCTGAACGTGCCGGAGAGCACGATCGCGCGCGAATCGGATCTGGTCCTGCCGACCCTGGCTGGCCCCGAGATCGGCGTCGCCTCGACCAAGGCCTTCACCACGCAATTGACCGTGCTCGCCTGCCTCGCGATCTCGGCGGCGCGGGCGCGCGGCGCCATCGATCATAAGCGCGAGACCGAACTCTCGCAGGCGCTGCTCGAGGTCCCGGCCCGCGCGGCCGAGGTGCTGAACCATGACGAATCCATCCGGCGCATCGCCTATGACATCGCCGAGACGCGCGATGTGCTCTTCCTCGGCCGCGGTACGAGTTATCCGATCGCGCTCGAAGGTGCGCTCAAGCTCAAGGAGATCTCCTACATCCATGCCGAAGGCTATGCCGCGGGCGAGATGAAGCACGGGCCGATCGCGCTGATCGACGAGAATGTCCCGGTCGTGGTGGTGGCGCCCTCGGACGATCTCTTCGAGAAGACGGCTTCCAACCTTCAGGAAGTCATGGCGCGCGGCGGCCGGGTGATCTTCCTCTCCGACCACAAGGGCGCCAAGAAGCTCGGCGGCAAGGCCGCGATCACCGTGGCGCTGCCCGAGGTCGATCCCTTCGTGGCGCCGATCCTGTTTGCGATCCCGGTGCAGCTCCTCGCTTATCACGCCGCCGTCGCCAAAGGCACCGATGTCGATCAGCCCCGCAATCTCGCCAAGAGCGTGACTGTCGAATAGACGCGTCACCTTGCCGGCAAAAGAAAAAGGCGGCGCTCCCGAAGGAAGCGCCGCCTTTGTCGTTCTAAGCTGAGCGATCAGCTCAATTGAGCGACTGGTCGAGCGACTTCTCGATGATGTCCAGCCCCTCATTGACCAGCGCGTCGCTGGCGGTCAGCGGCACCAGCAGGCGCAGCACGTTGCTGTAGACGCCGCAGGAGAGAAGGATCAGCCCATTCTCCTGGGCCTTGGTCACGACCTTCTTGGTCAGGTCGGCATCGGGCTCGTTGGTGGTGCGGTCCTTGACCAGCTCGACCGCGATCATGGCGCCGAGGCCGCGCACATCGCCGATGCAGGAGAAGCGGTTCTTCTTCGCCATGGCGTTGAGGCGGTCGGTCATGAGCTTGCCCATCTTGTCGGCCCGCTCCAGCAGCTTCTCTTCCTCGATCACGTCGAGCACGGCATTGCCGGCGGCGACACCCAGCGGGCTGCCGGCATAGGTGCCGCCCAAGCCGCCTGGGGGAACCGAATCCATCACCTCGGCGCGACCGATCACGGCCGAGAGCGGGAAACCGCCCGCCAGGCTCTTGGCCGAGGCGATGAGGTCGGGTGCGATGCCGCTATGCTCGATCGCGAACATCTTACCGGTGCGCGCGATGCCGGCCTGGACCTCGTCCGACACCAGCATGATCTTGTGCTCGTCGCAGATCTTGCGCAGCGCCTGGACGAACTCCTTCGGCGCGATATTGAAGCCGCCTTCGCCCTGGACCGGCTCGATCACGATGCAGGCGACGCGCGACGGATCGATGTCGGCTTTGAACAGGGTCTGGAGCGCCGCCAGCGACTGCTCGACCGTCACGCTATGAAGCACGTTGGGGAAGGGGACGTGATAGACCTCGGGCACGAAGGGACCGCCGACCTTGTAGGGTTGGACCTTGCCGGTCATGGCCATGGTCAGGCTGGTGCGGCCGTGGAAGGCGCCCGCGAAGGTGATGACGCCGGGGCGGTTGGTGTAGTGGCGCGAGATCTTGACCGCATTCTCCAGCGCTTCGGCACCGGTGGTGAAGAAGATGGTCTTCTTGGCGAAATTGCCCGGCGCTGCCTTGTTCAGGCGCTCGGCCAGGGTGATGTAGCTGTCATAGGCCACCACCTGGAAGGCGGTGTGGGTGAACTTGCCCATCTGCTGCTCGACCGCCTTCATCACCTTCGGATGACGATGGCCGGTGTTCAGCACGGCGATGCCGCCGGCGAAGTCGATATAGCGGTTGCCCTCGATATCCCACAGTTCGGCGTTCTCGGCCTTGGCGGCGTAGAACGGCATCGCCGTGCCGACGCCCCGGGGAACCGCATTGGCGCGGCGCTGCTGCATTTCCTGATTCGTCGCCATGGTCATGTCTCCTTGGAGAAACGCCGGCCATCGTCAGGGTTCGGGACGGCGGCAGGGAGGGCCTGCCGGATGGCATCGGCGCGAAAAACCGGCCCCGGCGATAGCACGAATCCGGCCATTGCCGCCACCCCCGGCCGGCATTCCTGGCATGCGTCCAGGGATTTGCGGGCGGAGGCCCGCCTCCCCATTTTGGTGGATGCGACCAGATGTCTAAGTCGGCGATGGTCGATTGTTCAGGGAATTGACCGGATTGCGCCTGCGCAGCCGGCCGCTATACTCCGGCCAACCTCCCGCCAACCCCTTGTTTCGAGGACCCACCATGCAACAGGTCGCCATGAAGGTTGCCTCTCAGCTGCCGCTGAAAGACCCGCGGCTCTTCCGTCAGCAGGGCTACATCAACGGCAAATGGGCAAATGCCGATTCCGGCAAGACCATCGACGTGACCAACCCGGCGACGGGCGAGGTGCTGGGCACCATTCCGCTCATGGGAACGGCCGAGACCCGCCGCGCGATCGAGGCGGCCAACGCCTCCTGGCCGGCCTGGCGCAAGAAGACCGCCAAGGAGCGGGCCAACATCCTGCGCAAATGGTTCAACCTGATGATGGAGAATCAGGACGACCTGGCCGTCATCCTGACCGCCGAGCAGGGCAAGCCGCTGGCGGAGGCCAAGGGCGAGATCGCTTATGGCGCCTCCTTCGTCGAGTGGTTCGCCGAGGAAGCCAAGCGCGTCTATGGCGACACCATCCCGGGCCACCAGCCGGACAAGCGCATCGTCGTGGTCAAGGAGCCGGTCGGCGTCGTCGGCGCCATCACGCCCTGGAACTTCCCGAACGCGATGATCACCCGCAAATGCGCTCCGGCCCTGGCGGCCGGCTGCCCGGTCGTGATCAAGCCGGCGACCGAGACCCCCTATTCGGCCTTCGCGCTGGCGGAACTCGCCGAGCGCGCGGGCTTCCCGGCCGGCGTCATCAACATCATCTCAGGGTCGGCCCGCGAGATCGGCGCCGAGATCACCTCGAACCCGATCGTGCGCAAGATCTCCTTCACCGGCTCGACCGAGGTCGGAAAGATCCTGCTGAAGCAGGGCGCCGACACGGTCAAGAAGATGTCGATGGAGCTCGGCGGCAATGCCTCCTTCATCGTGTTCGACGACGCGGATCTCGATGCCGCGGTCGAAGGCGCGATGATGTCGAAATACCGCAACACCGGTCAGACCTGCGTCTGCGCCAACCGCATCCTGGTGCAGGACAGCGTCTATGACGCCTTCGCCAAGAAGCTCGCGGCCGCGGTCGCGAAGATGAAGGTGGGCGACGGCCTCAAGGGCGAGACCCAGCAGGGCCCGCTCATCAACATGAAGGCGGTCGAGAAGGTCGAGGAGCATGTCGCCGATGCCGTGAAGAAGGGCGCCAAGATCATCGCCGGCGGTCATCGCCACGCGCTGGGCGGTTCCTTCTTCGAGCCGACGGTGCTGACCGGCGTCACCACCGAGATGACGGTGGCGCGTGAGGAGACCTTCGGGCCGGTGGCCCCGCTGTTCCGCTTCAAGACCGACGAGGAAGCGCTCAAGCTCGCCAACGATACCGAGTTCGGTCTCGCCAATTATTTCTATGCCCGCGACATCGGCCGCGTCTGGCGCGTCGCCGAGGGCCTGGAGAGCGGGATCGTCGGCATCAACACCGGGATCATCTCGACCGAGGTCGCCCCGTTCGGCGGCGTCAAGGAGTCGGGCTTCGGCCGTGAAGGCTCGAAGTACGGCATGGATGACTTCCTGGTGATCAAGTATCTCTGCATGGGCGGCGTCTGATCGACAGACCGCGCGTTCGCGCCATGAGTCTGGGGGCCCGATGATCCGGGTCGAGGATCTCGTCTTCGACTATCCGGGATTTCGGGCCCTCGATGGCGTCTCCTTCGCCATCGAGCCGCATTCCATCACCGCACTGGTCGGGCCGAACGGCGCCGGCAAGACCACGCTCCTCAATTGCATGGCGGGGTTGGCTTTGCCGGCCGCCGGCCATGTGCATCTCGACGCGATCGATGTCCATCGCGTGCCGCGTGAAGCTCATGCACGCATGGGCTATCTCTCCGATTTCTTCGGCCTCTATGCCGATCTGACGGTCGCACGCTGCCTGGATTACCGGGCGCGCGCGCAGGCGATTCCTTCGGAACGTCGCGCCGCTGCGGTCCAGCGCGCCGCCGAACGGCTCGGCCTCTCCGACCGCCTCAAGCAGCGGGCGGGAGAACTGTCGCGCGGCTTGCGCCAGCGCCTCGCCATTGCCCAGGCGATCGTGCATGAGCCCGCGGTGATCCTGCTCGACGAGCCCGCCTCCGGCCTCGATCCCGAGGCGCGCTTCGGCCTCGCCGCGGTGCTGCGCGGCCTGAAGGACGAGGGCATGACCCTGGTGGTGTCTTCCCACATCCTGGCCGAGCTCGAGGACTACTCGACCCATCTCCTGGTGATGGAGCAGGGCCGCATCCTCGAACATCGCGCGCTCGACGGTGCTGTGGCGCCTGATGGCGCGCGACGTTTCGAATTGACTCTGGCCGAGGCACGCAACGACATCGCCGGCATCCTGACCACGATCGGCGTGAGCGAGATCCAGATCGAAGGCACGATGGCGCGCTTCGTGGCGACCGGCGATACGGCGGCCCAGGCCGCCCTGTTGCGCCGCCTGATCGAAGCGGGCCTTCCGGTCGCGAGCTTTGCCGCGGCCAAATCCGACCTGCAGGATGCCTATCTGGCCCTGCTCAAGGACAATCGGGCCCGCACCCACGCGCTGCCGGCCCCGGCCACCGCGACAGCAGCCCCGGTGGCCCGCCCATGAATCCGGAATTCCTGCGCAATCTCTGGCTCGAGATGACCCTGCCGCGGCTGATCGCGGCGCCGCTGGTGCTGGGCGCGATCTTCCTGCTCGCCTGGTATGTCGGCGGCCGGGACCTGGGCGAGGTCTCGCATGTCGCGCTCTGGGCCTATTACATCATCATGCTGCTCTGGGGCACGCGCCGCGCCGCGGCCTCGCTTGGCGACGAGATTTCCAACCGCACCTGGGACAGCCAGCGCATGTCGGCGCTGGGGCCGCTCTCCATGGCCTGGGGCAAGCTCTTCGGCGCCACCAGCTATGTCTGGTATTGCGGCCTGATCTGCCTCGCCGTGATGGCGGTCGAGAGCGACCAGACCTGGCAGGTCTTCCTGCTGCATCCGATCGCGGGGGCCACCGCGCTCGCCGTGTCGCTGCTGGCGGTGCTCCTGCGCCGCGGTCGCGCGCGGGCGGGCGGGCGCGGGTCCTCGCTGATTGCGCAAGGGCTCGGCATCGTCGCGGGTGTCCTGCTCTCGCCGGCGGGCCCGAGCCTGCTCAGCCTGAGCAATATCGAAGTCAGCTTCATGGTCGACTGGTACGGGCTCGAGGCCCGGCCGAACAATTTCTTCCTGGCCGCCGCCGCGGGCTTCCTCGCCTGGGCGCTCTTCGCCGTCTATCGCGCGCTCTGCGCCGATCTGCAGAAGCCGGTCTGGCCCTGGGCCTGGACGCTGTTCTCGATCTATGTCATCGCCTTCTTCGCGGGCTTCACCGATGCCGCGGCCAAGGCGAAAGGCATCGACTGGCTGGTCGTGGCAGTGCCGCTCTCCGCCCTGCTGTTCTATGTGGCGATCTTCGCCGACAGCAAAGACAGCGTGCGCTATCGCTGGTTCCTGATCTCGCTCAAGAGCGGCGATTGGGGCCGCGCCGCGCGGCTGATGCCGCTCTGGCTGCCCTCGCTGCCGCTGATGGCCTGGTTCGTCATCGCGCTCGGGATTCGGACCGATCACTCCGATCCGGCGCTCATCCAGCCGCTCTTCTACGACATCTTCAAGATCGCGGATGTGAAGATCCTGGCGGCGACCGCCTGGGCCGTCGCCGCCCTTCTCTTCACGCTGCGCGATCTCCTGATCCTGCTGTTCCTCAATTTCGGCAAGCGCGCCCGCAGCCCGGATCTGGCCGCGCTCATCTATCTCGCGATCCTCTATTGGGTGATCCCGGGTATCCTCGGATTTCTCGGGCCCAGCTGGATCCAAGCGCTGTTCCTGCCCTGGCCGCTCGAGGGGCCCCTGGTCGCGATCGGCCTGCCGCTGGCCGAAGTGGTCGTGATGGCATTGCTGACCTGGCGGCGCTGGCGCGCCCTGGCGCCGCGCCCGATGTCTTCGGACCTGCCCAGGGCGCAGCCGCAGGCCGCGTAGGAGAGCCTCGAATGGCGGGCTACGATTACGATCTTTTCGTCATCGGCGGCGGCTCGGGCGGCGTCCGGGCCGGTCGCATCGCCGCCACCCATGGCGCGCGCGTCGCGGTGGCCGAGGAATATCGCTATGGCGGCACCTGCGTCATCCGCGGCTGCATTCCCAAGAAGCTCCTCGTCTATGCGTCGCATTTCCGCGAGGATTTCGCGGATTCCGCGGCCTATGGCTGGGATCTGCCGGGCGAGCCCAGCTTCGACTGGAGCCGGCTCATCGCCAACAAGGACAAGGAGATCGACCGGCTCTCCGCGATCTATCGCAAGATCCTCACCAGCGCCGGCGCCGATGTGTTCGAGGGCCGCGCGCGTCTCGCCGATCCGCACACGATCGATCTCGAGGGCCGCCGTTTCACCGCCGGCACGATCCTGATCGCGACCGGCGGCCGGCCGCAGCGCCCCAGCCATCCTGGTGCCGAGCTCGGCATCACCTCGAACGAGGCTTTCCATCTCGAGCGCCTGCCGGAGCGCGTGCTGGTCGTCGGCGGCGGCTATATCGCGGTCGAGTTCGCCGGCATCTTCCATGGGCTGGGCTCCAAGACGACCCTGATCTATCGCGGCGAGCAGATCCTGCGCGGCTTCGACAAGGACATCCGGCATTTCCTCGCGGGCGAGATCGGCAAGAAGGGCATCGATCTGCGCCTCGGCACCGACATCAAGTTCCTTGCGCGCGAAGGCTCTGCGCTCGCTGTTCAGTTCTCGGACGGCACGCGCCTGCATGTGGACCAAGTGCTCTATGCCACGGGCCGCGTGGCCAACACCGAAGGGATGGGGCTCGAGGCGGTGGGTGTGAAGCTCGCCGGCCAGGGCGCGGTCGCGGTGGACGAGGAATCGCGGTCGAGCGTGCCGCATATCTACGCGATCGGCGACGTCACCAACCGCATCAACCTGACGCCGGTCGCGATCCGCGAGGGCCATGCCTTCGCCGACACCGTCTTCGGCAAGAAGCCCTGGCGCATGAGCCACGAAACCGTGCCTTCGGCCGTTTTCAGCCAGCCGCCGGTCGGGACCGTGGGCCTGAGCGAAGAGATTGCGCGTGGGCGCCATGGCGCGCTCGACATCTACAAGACCAGCTTCCGGCCGCTCAAACACACCCTGACCGGCCGCGAGGAGCGCACCTTGATGAAGCTGGTGGTCGATCGGGCCAGCCAGCGGGTCCTGGGCGCCCATATGGTGGGAGCCGACGCCCCGGAGATCATCCAGGCCATCGCCATCGCCGTGAAGATGGGCGCGACCAAGGCCCAGTTCGACGCCACCGTCGCCCTCCATCCGACCGCCGCCGAGGAGTTCGTGACCTTGCGTACGCCCGAGCCCGATCCCAAGGTCTAGCCGGTTATCGAGAGACGTTCATGAAAGGACGGCAAATCATCACGAAGAATGGCCGGCCGGTGGCGGTGGTGGTTCCGATCGCCGAATGGCAGCGGATTGAAGGGGCACTCGAAGACCGCGCCGATGCCGCTTCCGTCCTGGCCTATCTCGACCAGCCGGGCGAGGCTTTCCCTGATGCCGTGCTGGCCGCCATCCTCGATGGCGCCCCTCCCATCAAGGCGCTGCGCGAGCATCGCGGCCTGACCCAGGCGCGCCTGGCGCGGGCGGCGGGTACGAGCCCGGTTTACATCTCGCAAATCGAGCGAGGCGAACGAGAGGCGGGCCGTGCGCTCATCCGAAAGCTCGCGAAGGCTCTGAAAGTCGATCCGGAGCTGCTCGCGAGCGGCGGCCCTGGCCGCTGAACCCGCCCGTCCGGCTGCTTAAAAAATCTAGCAATTCCAATTCTTAAACAACAAAACAGATCCGTCTGGCCGATGCTCGCCAGCTATTGGCTTTGGGCGTCGGGGAAAGGCTCCCGGGGGTTGGTTGAAATGACTGCCGCGAGGGCGTATATGCGGGGACCTTGCTCGGGAATGGGGAGCAGGAAAGGAAGTTTTATGACCGCGAAGTGGATGCCCGATGGTTGGCGCACCAAGCCGATCAGCCAGGTGCCGGAATATCCGGACCCGGCCAAGCTCGACGATGTCGAGCGGCGGCTGCGTGCCTATCCGCCGCTGGTCTTCGCGGGCGAGGCCCGGCGGCTGACCGAGCGGCTGGGCGCCGTGGCCGAGGGGCAGGCTTTCCTGCTCCAGGGCGGCGACTGCGCGGAAAGCTTCGCCGAGTTCAACGCCAACAACATCCGCGATACCTTCCGCGTCATGCTGCAGATGGCGGTGGTGCTGACCTTCGGCGCCGCCTGCCCGATCGTGAAGGTCGGCCGCATGGCCGGCCAGTTCGCCAAGCCGCGCTCGGCCCCGACCGAGACCATCGGCGGCGTCGAGCTGCCGAGCTATCGCGGCGACAACATCAACGGCATCGAGTTCACGCCTGACGCCCGCCGTCCGGATCCCGAGCGCCTGGTGCAGAGCTACAACCAGTCGGCGGCGACGCTCAATCTGCTGCGCGCCTTCGCGCAAGGCGGCTTCGCCGACCTGCACAAGGTCCATCGCTGGAATCTCGACTTCGTCTCCGACAGCGCGCAAGGCCATCGCTATGCCGAGCTGGCGGACCGTCTGAGCGAGACCCTGGATTTCATGGCGGCCTGTGGGCTGACCGGCGAGACCACGCCGCAGATTCGCGAGACCGAGTTCTTCACCAGCCATGAAGCGCTGCTCCTCGTCTATGAGCAGGCCTTGACCCGCGTCGATAGCCTGACCGGCCAGTGGTACGACTGCTCGGCCCATATGCTCTGGATCGGCGATCGCACCCGCCAGCCCGACGGCGCTCATGTCGAGTTCCTGCGCGGCGTGCAGAATCCGATCGGGCTCAAATGCGGCCCGACCATGCCGACCGACGATCTGCTGCGGCTGATGGAGATCCTCAATCCGCAAAACATCCCGGGCCGTCTGACGCTGATCGCCCGCATGGGCCATGACAAGGTCGAGGCGAAGCTGCCGGGCCTGATTCGCGCGGTCGAGCGCGCCGGCGCCAAGGTGGTCTGGTCTTGCGACCCCATGCATGGCAACACGGTCAAATCCTCGACCGGCTACAAGACGCGGCCCTTCGATCGCATCCTCTCGGAGGTGCGCGGCTTCTTCGCCGTGCATCAGGCCGAGGGAACCCATGCCGGCGGCGTCCATTTCGAGATGACGGGCCAGGACGTGACCGAATGCATCGGTGGCGCCCAGGCGATCACCGACGAGCGGCTCGCGGATCGCTATCACACCCATTGCGATCCGCGTCTCAATGCCAGCCAGTCGCTCGAGCTGGCCTTCCTCATCGCGGAGTCGCTCAAGCGTGAACGGCTGGCCGCGGGCAAGCGCGTCGCCCAGGCTTCCTGATCGAACCCGATCATCCCCGCTCCAACAGCGACGCGGTCATGAATCCCGAGCCCGACGAGATAGCGGCCTGGACCGATCAGTATTTCATGCGCACCAAGGAGGCGGTGGGCCGCTTCGGCGACCGGCGCGTGACCTATGCCGTGTTCATGCGCCGCCCCGTTGTCTCCGCACCGCGCCTCGCCGTCGACTGGCTGCAGGCGATGGCCAAGGCGCGCGGGACCGAGTTCAAGATCGACGTCAATTATGCCGAGGGCCGCTGGGTCGGCGCTGGCGAGCCGATCCTCTATATCGCCGGCTCGCTGTTCCATCTCTGCGATCTCGAGACCATCTTCCTGCAGAAGCTGGGCCCGGCCTGCGTCGCCGCCTTCAACGCCTACACCATGTGCGCCGATCTGCCGAAGGTCGCCTTCCTCGCCATGGATGCGCGCCACTGCGCGGGCCTCGAGATGGCCGAGATCATGGCCTATGCCGCGAGCGTCGGCTCGGCCCGCGCGCGGCGCAAGGTGAATGCCAAGGGCTTCATCGGCAACGCCACCACCGCGACCGCCGGCTATTTCGGTTTGACGCACGGGCTCGGCACCATGCCGCATGCTTTCATCGGCTATGCGGGCTCCACGTTACGCGCCGCCGAGATGTTCCATGAGAGCTTCCCCGATCAGGACATGACCGTGCTGGTCGATTACTTCGCGCGCGAAGTCACCGACTCTCTCGCGGTCTGCCGCCAGTTTTCGGCGATGGCCGAGGCCGGGAAGCTGGGCGTGCGGATCGACACGCCCGGCAGCCGCTTCATCGAAGGGCTCGATCCGCCGGCTTCCTATGCGGCGCTCGAGCGCCATGCGCCGGCCGCGATCCGCGGTTATCGCAGCGAAGCGGAGCTGCGCTATCTGGTCGGCGCCGGTGTCTCGGCCGCGGCCTGCTGGCATATGCGCGATGCGCTCGACAATGCGGGCTTCCAGAAAGTCAGACTGGTTGCCTCCTCCGGGTTCGATCCGGCCAAATGCAAGGTGATGGCCGACGCGAAGGCGCCGATCGACGTGATCGGCACAGGCTCCTATTTGCCACAGCGCTGGACCGAGACCTATGCGACAGCCGACATCATCGAATATGACGGCAAGCCGATGGTGAAGGTCGGCCGCGAGTTCCTGTTGCGCCGATAAGAAGACCAAAGAAACGACAAGGGATGGCCGGCGTCCGCGCCGGCCGGCAAGCATGTTTGGAAGGGCCTATTTCAAGCGCCTGAAGCGCATCGTGATCGGTGCGCCGCGCAATCCGCTGGCGAGCCAGCATCGCGAAGGCATGCTGCTGGTCGCATTCCTGGCCTGGGTCGGGCTGGGCGCGGACGGACTCTCGTCCGCCAACTACGGTCCTGAGGAATCCTTCCTCGCGCTGATGGGCTACAACCATCTGGCGCTCTATCTGGCCGTGGCGACGGCGATCACCGTCTTCATCATCTGTCTCGGCTATATCCAGGTCATCGAGCTCTTCCCCCAGGGCGGCGGCGGTTACCGCATCGCTTCGGTGCTGCTGGGTCCCAAGGCCGGCCTCGTCTCGGGTTCGGCGCTGATCGTCAATTTCATGCTGACGATCGCGATCTCGATCGCCAGCGGCGTCGACGCGCTCTTCAGCCTGCTCCCCGTCGAATGGCAGCCCTGGAAGCTGCCGGTCGAAATTGTCATCACACTGGCGCTCCTGGTCGCGAATTTGCGCGGCATCAAGGAGGTCGTGCTGGTATTGATGCCGATCTTCCTGGGCTTCCTCGTCACCCATGGCGGCTTGATCGTCGTCGGCATGTCGATGCATGCGGATCGGCTGCCCGGCCTGGTCCCGGAGACCATCACCGAGACCCGCAATCTGGTGAGCGCCATCGGATTGCCGGCCATGCTGGCGGTCGTGCTGCAGGCCTTCGCGTTGGGCGGCGGTACCTATACCGGCATCGAGGCGGTCTCGAACAACGTCCATATGCTGAAGGAACCGCGGGTCCGCAGCGCCCGATGGACCATGGCCTATATGGCGACCTCGCTGGCCTTCACCGCCGGCGGCCTGATCATCCTCTATCTGCTGTGGTCGGTGGTGCCCGAGCATGGTCGGACCCTCAATGCCGCGACCTTCCGCCTGATCCTCGAGCAATTGCTGGGTGCGGATTCGCCGGCCCTGCCGGTCGTCATGCTGATGACCCTGGCCTTCGCGGCAGGCCTGCTGTTCGTCGCCGCCAACACCGGCTTCCTCGGCGGCCCGGCCGTGCTCGCCAACATGGCGGCCGACCGCTGGGTCCCGCATCAGTTCTCGCAGTTCTCGAACCGGCTGGTGACGCAGAACGGCGTGCTGATGATGGGGCTTTCGGCGGTGGGCGTGCTGATCCTGACCGGCGGCCAGGTCAGCATCATCGTCGTGCTCTACAGCATCAACGTCTTCATCAGCTTCACCTTGAGCTTCGCCGGCCTGCTGGTGCATTGGCTGGCCGAGCTGCGCCATGGCCGCCCGCGCATTGGGCGCCTGCTGCTGGCGATCCTCGGCACGGTCGTGACCGGCGGCATTCTGGGCGTCACGGTCTATACCAAGTTCACGCAGGGCGCCTGGATGACGATCCTGATCACGGGTCTCGTCATCGGCCTCTGTTTGATGATCCGGCAATATTATGAGGAACATCGCCGCCAGATGGCGAAGGTCGACGCGCTCTTCGCGGCGACGGCGCCGGGCGGCCCGGTCGACAAGCCGCCGCCGCTCGATCCCAAGAAGCCGACCGCGGTCTTCCTGATCGGCGCCAACACCGGGTCGGGCATGCATACGCTGCTCACGGCCCGCAAGCTCTTCGGCGACCGCTTCAAGAACTATATTTTCCTGCGCGTCGGCGAAATCGATTCCTCCAGCTTCCGCAGCGAGGACGCGCTGAAGCAGCTCGAGGAAGAGGTGAAGGCGAGCCTCGACCAGTTCGTCAATTACTGCCAGCGCCGCGGCATGGCGGCCGCCGGCTATTACCGGCTCGGCGCCGACGTGATGGCCGAGCTGACGCAGCTCGCCGATAAGGTGCTGGCGGAATATCCCGACTGCGTCTATCTGGCGTCGAAGCTGCTCTTCCAGCGCGAGAACCTGGTGACCCGCCTGCTGCACAATCAGACCGCGCTGGCCATGCAGCGCGAGCTCCATATGCGCGGCGTCCCGATGCTGATCCTGCCCATGAAAGTGTGACCGCCGCTTTCTCGGCTGAGCCTCCCTCCCTTTCTTCACCTCCCCCTCAAGGGGGGAGGGGATGAGTCATGGATGGTGGCGATGCGTGCGCGCTTTCTATTCGCCCTTATCCCCGTCCTGATCCTCGCGGGCAGCCCGCCGTGCGGCATAGCTCTCGATGTCGGCGCCCAACAGGATCTCCGTCGTCACCGCGAGATGGCGCGTCATGAGCGCAACGGCACCGGCCGCATCGCGGCGCAACGCCGCCTCCATGATGCGCTGATGCTCGTCGCCGACATTCCGCTCTTCGGTGCTGAGCGGCACCGAGAGTCGGCGATAGCGCTCGCTCTGGGCATAGAGCTGGCTGTGGATGCGCAGGAGCCAGGGACTATCGGCCCCTTCCACCAGCGCCAAATGGAACGCCGCATGGGCATCCGCCCAATCGTCGTCCGACCGCATCGGGTCGGTGACGGCGCGCTCGGGCGTTCGCGACAGGCGGTGGAAGGCCGCGACCAGCTTGGCCTCCCATTCCACGCTGCCGGCGGCGATCGCGCGGGTGATGCAGAGCCGTTCGATCTCGATCCGGACCATCGTGAGGTCGCGCAGGTCGGTGACTGAAATGGGCGCCGCGCGGAATCCCCGCTGCGGCTCCGAGATGACCAGGCCTTCCGAGGTCAGGCGCGAGAGCGCCTCGCGCACGGCGCCGAGGCTGACCGAGAAGCGGTCGCAGAGGTTCTGAATCTTGAGCCGGCTGCCGGGAAGGATGCGGCAGGCCAGGAGATCGGCCCGCAGCCCTTCATAGGCGCCTTGCGTCATGTTTCGCGCGGCGTCTCGCCCCATCGAGGCCCCTATGGCTGTCCCGGCACCAGTCACGGCCGAACGTTAAATATATTATCCTGGGTTTAAATTCTAAGTATAATAAAATATATTTTTGTTTGACAAATATAATTTTGGTGCGAAGCTTTCCGGGATCGGCGCGACAAATCAAGACCGTGGCGGGCAGGAGCGGCAGCGTTCGGCCGTCCGGGCGACCGGTCGGGCGACAAGCCGCGAAAGAGCGCCCCCGCCGGCCATGCTGTCGCCATTCAAGGGTCGGATCTGACGATGATCGAAGTGCAACGCGTCTCGAAGGCCTTCGTCACCCGGGATGCCGGGACGGTCTATGCGCTGAAGACCGTCAGCGTCGAGATCGGCAGCAACGAGTTCTTCACGTTGCTGGGGCCGTCGGGCTGCGGCAAGACCACCCTGCTGCGTCTCATCGGCGGCTTCGACAGCCCCACCGAGGGTGCTATCCGCATCGGCGCGCTCGACGTCGCCGGCCTGCCGCCGCAGAAGCGGCCGGTCAACACGGTGTTCCAGAGCTACGCGCTCTTCCCCCATATGACCGTCGCCGAGAACGTCGCCTTCGGCCTCGAGATGCAGGATTGGCCGAAAGCGGAGATCGAGGCGCGCGTCGACGAGACGCTCCAACTCGTCAGGCTCGATGGCTTTGCCCTGCGCAAGCCCAGCCAGCTCTCCGGTGGCCAGCAGCAGCGGGTGGCGCTCGCCCGTGCGCTGGCGCCCAAGCCCAGCCTCCTTCTTCTCGACGAGCCGCTTTCGGCCCTCGATCTCAAGCTGCGCAAAGAGATGCAAACCGAGCTCAAGCGGCTGCAGCGCGAGACCGGCATCGCCTTCATCCTGGTGACGCATGACCAGGAGGAGGCGCTCGCCATGTCGGACCGCATCGCCGTCATGCGCGACGGCCATATCCTCCAGGTCGGCAGCCCGCGCGAGATCTACGACAATCCGAGTTGCTGCTTCGTCGCCGACTTCATCGGCGAGGCCAATCTGATCCCCGGTGACCTGCTGGGACGCAGCGCCTCGGTCACCGTGACGGTGCGGCCCGAGCGCATCTCGATCCGGTCCGGCCCGAACGGAAAGCCTGCCCGCATCGAAGGCATCGTCTCGGGCGTGACCTTCCTCGGGCTCGACACGCTCTATGAAGTGGCGCTGCCGAAAGGCACCAAGCTGCGCGCGCGGCTGCGCGACAGCGAGGATCGCTTCCAGCATGGCGACCGCGTCGCGGTCGACTGGGCGGACGGCGTCGAACGCCAGCTGGTGAACTGAGCGGAAACGGGCGATGGGGGCGAAGCGCACACTCTTCCTGATCGCGCCGGCCGTCCTGGTCATCGGAATCTTCATGCTGATTCCGATGTTCATCGCCATGGCCTACTCCTTCATGACCGCCAATCCCTATGGCGGCGTGAATCTGCCTTTGACCTTCGATGCCTATATCCAGTTCCTGTATCAGCGCGACTTCGACGACACGCTGGTCTTCGCGCCCGATTACATCTTCATCATCCTGCGCTCGATCTATCTGGCGGTCGCGACCACGCTGATCTGCCTGGTGCTGGGCCTGCCGGTCGCCTGGTACATCGTCTGCCAGAACGAATCGCGCCGGCGCATCCTGCTGTTCCTGATCACGCTGCCCTTCTGGATCAACACGCTGATCCGGACCTATTGCTGGATACTCATCCTGCGCGACGAGGGCCTGATCAATGACGGCCTGCGCGCGATCGGGATCACGTCGGAACCCTTGCCGCTGCTCTATAACGACGGCTCGATCCTGCTGGGGCTCGTTTACACCTTCCTGCCCTTCATGGTGCTGCCGATCTACTCGACGCTGGAGCGCATCGATTTCCGGCTGATCGAGGCCGCCTACGATCTCTATGCCGACCGAATCGCCGTTTTCAAACGCGTGGTCTGGCCCCTGGCCAAGCCGGGCGCGCTCGCCGGTGTCGGGCTCGTCTTCGCGCCGGCGCTGGGCTCGTTCCTGGCGCCCGACCTGCTGGGCGGCGGCAAGAAACTCCTGATCGGCAGCCTGATCCAGATGCAGTTCAGCTCCTCGCGCAACTGGCCCTTCGGCGCTGCGCTCTCGACCGTTATCGCCATCACCGTGCTGCTGGTCTTCGCGCTCCGGGCGCGCCGGTCGCCAGCGCAAAGAAGCCACGCATGAGCGCGCGCGTGTCCCGACCCTTCGACTGGCGCCGGACGCCGGGCCTGCCGTCCTTCACCGGCGCGATCCTGATCTTCCTCTATGC
Source organism: Hypericibacter sp. (assembly GCF_050729195.1). Taxonomy (NCBI): domain Bacteria; kingdom Pseudomonadati; phylum Pseudomonadota; class Alphaproteobacteria; order Rhodospirillales; family Dongiaceae; genus Hypericibacter; species Hypericibacter sp. Next base: position 26,371 of record NZ_JBOHKS010000053.1, on the reverse strand, counting down.
GCCGCTGCTGATCCTGGTGCTCTATTCCTTCAACGCCAGCAAGCTCGTCACCGTCTGGGCGGGCTTCAGCCTGCGCTGGTTCGTCCAGGTCGCGAACAATGACGATATCCGCAGCGCCGCCCTCAACAGCATCATCATCGCCGTCGCCGCCACCATCGCCTCGACCGTGATCGCGACCGCCGGCGCGCTCGCGCTCGAGCGCGGCACCATCCGCTTCGGGCGCGGCATCGTCACCGGCATGATCGCCATGCCGCTGGTGGTGCCCGAGATCGTAGTCGCGATCACGACCCTGGTCTTCTTCTCGTTGCTCGGCATGCATTACGGGCTACTCAATCTGATCATCGCCCACACCGTCTTCTGCATTCCCTTCGCCCTGCTGCCGGTCCAGGCGCGGCTGCGCGACATGGGCGGGACGCTGGAGGAGGCGGGGCGGGACCTCTATGCCGACGAATGGCGGCTCTTCCGCCATATCACGCTTCCCCTGCTGGCGCCGGCGATCGCGGCGGGCGCGATCATGGCCTTCGTCGTGTCGCTCGACGATTTCCTCATCAGCATGATGGTCTCGAGTGCGGGCTCGACCACCTTGCCGGTCTATGTCTACGGGATGATGCGCCTCGGCGTGACGCCGGAAGTGAACGCCATCTCCACCATCCTTCTCGTCATCTCGCTGATCTTCGTCGCGACCGCGCTCCTGGTCGGCCGGCGATATCGGCGCGCTTTCTGACCGGTCTAGGACCAAAACTGAAAGGGAGGACGACAATGAAGAACTGGAAAACGGGCGTCGCCAGCGTGTTGCTGGCCGCAGGCGTGATCGCAGGCGCACCGCAATGGGCGAAGGCCGATGGCGGCGAGCTGCATATCTATAACTGGACCGATTACACCTCGCCGGAGATGGTGAAGAAGTTCGAGGACGAGACCGGCATCAAGGTCACCATCGACACTTACGATTCGAACGAGACGGCGCTCGCCAAGCTGAGCTCTGGCGCGGCCGGCTACGACGTCATCATCATCAGCAACGACTTCATCCCGATCTTCGTGAAGCAGAGCCTGCTGCAGAAGGTCGACGTTGCCCATATGGCGAACTTCAAGAATCTGGACCCGCAGTGGCAGAAGCGCTCCTGGGACCCGGATGCGCAATATTCGGTTCCGTGGGTCTGGGGCACGACCTCCTATTCCGTCGATACCGCCGTCTATAAGGGCCCGACCGACAGCCTGAAGCCGCTGTTCCAGCCGCCGGCCGATCTCAAGGGCAAGATCGGCATGTTCGGTTCGCCCAGCGAGGTCATGTCGCTGGCTCTGGTCTATCTCGGGAAGCCGCAATGCAACACCAACCCCGAAGACCTCAAGGCCCTGAACGCGCTGCTGCAGGCGCAGAAGCCCTTCGTGAAGGTCTACAACTCGGACGGCACCGTGGAGCGCCAGGTCTCGGGCGAGACGGTGATGCATGAACAATGGTCGGGCAAGGCGCTCGCCACCCGCACCGAGAAGGCGACCTTCAAATATGTCTATCCGAAGGAAGGCGTGGTCGGCTGGATGGACAATGTCGCCGTGCCGAAGGATGCGCCCGATCTCGAGAACGCCAAGAAGTTCCTCAACTTCCTGATGGACCCGGAGAACATCGCGCTGCAGTCGAAATCGACCGGCTATCAGACGGCGGTGGTGGGATCGAACAAGTTCCTGCCGCCGGAGATCGGCACCTCGCCGGAGTTCAATCCGCCGGCCGACCTCAAGATCACCTTCGCCCCGGCCTGCGAGGAGAAGGCGACCCGCGCTTACGACAAGATCTGGACGGGCTTGCGTCAGTAATCCGATCGAGCCAGGGAGATGCCGCCGGCGGGAGTCGGCGGCATTTCCATTTTTGGGGTAGGCTTGTCAGCCCCGGCTTCCGATCGTCTTGAAAGAGCTTCTCGATGACCCCCGATCATAATTCCGCCCTGCAGCTGACTCAGGATCTCATCCGGCTGCGCTCGATCAATCCGCCGGGCGACGAACAGGCCTGCGCCGATCGTCTGGCCCGGAGTCTCGAGGCGGCGGGGTTCGAGGTCGCGGCCTACAGTTTTGCGGAAGGCCGCACCAGCCTCGTCGCCCGCATCGATGGTGCTGCCGACGCCAAGCCGATCTGCTTCACCGGCCATCTCGACACAGTGCCGCTGGGTGGCGCGCCCTGGGATCGCGATCCGCTGGGGGCCGAGATCGATGGCGGCCGGCTCTATGGCCGCGGCTCCAGCGACATGAAGAGCGGCGTGGCCGCGATGGCGGTGGCGGCGATGGAAGTGGCCAAGCTGCCTGGGCGAAAGGCCGGCCTCGTGCTTGTCTTCACCGCCGGCGAGGAGACCGGCTGCGACGGCGCGCGGTTCCTGGCGGGGCTGGAGAATGTGTTGCCGCAGGCCGGCGCGCTGGTGGTCGGCGAGCCCACCGGCAACGATCCGCTCATCGGCCATAAGGGCGCGCTCTGGCTGCAGGCGGTCTTCCGCGGCGTCACCGCCCATGGCTCGATGCCGGAGCTCGGCGACAACGCGGTCTACAAGGCCGCCAAGGGCGTGCTCCATCTCGCCAAGCATGAGTTCAAGTCGCCGGGCCATAACCAGCTCGGCCGGCCCTCATTGAATGTCGGCACCCTGCATGGCGGCCTCAATGTGAACTCGGTGCCCGATCACGCGCGCGTTCAAGTCGATATCCGTACCGTGCCTGGGCAATCGAACGAGGCCATCTTGGAGGAGATTCAGACCCTCCTGGGCGAAGAGGCCGAGATCGCGCGCATGGTCGATGTCGGCGCCATCGCCAGCAACCCGCATGACGCCTGGGTCGCCAGTGTCTTCGAGCTTTGCGAGCGCGTGACCGGCCGGCGCCTCGATCCGCGCGGCGCGCCCTTCTTCACCGATGCCTCGGTGCTGGTGCCCGCGATGAGCCAGCTGCCCGCCGTCATCCTCGGCCCCGGCGAAACCGCCATGGCGCACAAGACCAACGAATATTGCGAGGTCGCGAAGATCGAGGAAGCGGTCGGTCTCTACACCGAGATCGCGCGAAGCTGGATGGGGCTTTGAAGGGCGGCTTTACTCGGCCATCTCGCGCTGGCGTTCGACCTCGAGCTTTGCCGTCAGCAGGATCCGCGTCGTGGCGCTGAGATGGGCCGAGAGCAGGGCCACCGCCTTGTCGGCGTCGCGCGCCAGGGCCGCGTCGACGATGCCCTGATGCTCCTCGCCGATGTTGCGTTTCTCGGTCGTCAGCGGGACCGAGAGACGGCGATAGCGCTCGCTCTGGTCATAGAGCTGGCTGCGCAGCTTCAGGAGCCAGGGGCTGTCGCAACCGTCGGCCAGCGCCATATGGAAGCCGGCATGAGCCTCGGCCCATTCGTCGCTCGTCCGTGCAGGGTCGGCAGCCGCCCGTTCGGGCATGCGCGAGAGCCGATGGAACGCCGCCACCAGCCGCGCCTCCCAATCGACATCGCCAACTTCGATCGCGCGCCGGAGGCAGAGTCCTTCGATCTCGATGCGCACCCGGGTCAGGTCCTGGAGGTCTTCCTGCGAGATGGGCGCGGCGCGGAACCCGCGCTGCGGCTCGGCCAGCACCAGCCCCTCCGAGGTCAGGCGGGAGAGCGCCTCGCGAATGGCGCCTAGACTGACCGAGAGGCGGGTGCAGAGCTCCTGGATCTTGAGGCGGCTGCCCGGGAGGATGCGGCAGGCGAGGAGATCGGCGCGCAGCTGCTCATAGGCCCCTTGGGTGAGATTCACGGCGGGATCCCGGGCCATTGCGGTGCCTCAGAGGTGACGAGCGACCAGGAACAATAGAGCAATATATTATCTCTGTCATGGGGCGCGACTGTCATAAAATATATTATCCGTTGACAGATATATAAGCTCGCGGCAAGGTCCTGACACCGGCCGGTTGAGGTCATTCGGGGAGACGAAACGTGCGGTTTGCGACCTATCGGTCAGGGAAAAAGCTCGGCTTGGCCCTCGGATCGGCCAGCGGCGCGCTGCAGGGTCTCCTGGATGGCGAGCCTGGCTTTCCGGGCCCTCTGAGCTGGCTGATTGCCGAAGGTCCCGCGGCACTCCGCGCGGCGGGCGAGCGGCTCGCCAAGGCCCCGGCGATCGATCCCGCCGCCATCGAATGGCTGCCGCCCTTGCCCGCGCCCGGCAAGATCATCTGCGTCGGCCTCAACTATGTCGACCATTCGCTCGAGAGCGGCTTCGTGCCGCCGACTTACCCGACGATCTTCGTCCGCTTCTCCTCCAGCATGATCGGCCATGGCGCGCCGATCCGGCGTCCGGCGGCCTCGGTGCGACTCGATTACGAGGGCGAGATGGTCGCCGTCATCGGCAAGGCCGGGCGCCATATCGACCGCAGCCAGGCGCTCGACCATGTCGTCGGCTATTCGGTCTTCAACGACGCCTCGATCCGCGATTTCCAGACCAAGTCGCCGCAATGGACGATCGGCAAGAATTTCGACGATACCGGCCCCTTCGGGCCCTTCATGGTGACCGCGGACGAGTTGCCGGCGGGCGGGAAGGGGCTGCATATCCAGACCCGGCTCAACGGCCAGACTGTCCAGGATGCCTCGACCGACGACATGATCTTCGACGTGGCCGCGCTGATTTCCATCCTGAGCGAGGCGATCACGCTGTGGCCCGGTGATATCATCGTCTCGGGCACGCCGTCCGGCGTCGGCATGGCGCGCAAGCCGCCGCTGTTCATGAAGCATGGCGACGTCTGCGAGGTGGAGATCGAAGGCATCGGGATCTTGCGCAATCCCGTGGCCGACGAGATCGGCGCCGCTTCGGCCCGCAAGGCCCTGGCGAACGTCTGAGACAACGGAGAGCAACGTCTCTCGAGAGCAGGACAGGAGAACACCCATGAACCGCGTCTTCTTCCGCAATGCCATGGTCTGGGACGGCACGGGTGCCCCTTCCTTTCCGGCCGATGTGCTGGTCGAGGGCAACCGGATCAAAACCGTGGCGCGCCATGTCGGCCAGCTCTCGGCGGACGGCGCCACGGTGATCGACTGCCGCGGCCTGACCCTGATGCCGGGCCTGGTCGAAGGCCATGCGCATATCTCCTTCGGCGGTGCCGTCAACGATTCCGATCTCGGCAACATCCCGCCGGAAGAGCATGTGTTGCTGACGATGCGCAACGCCAAGACGCTGCTGGATCACGGTTTCACCAGCGCCTACAGCGCCGCGAGCTCGAAGCTCCGCCTCGATGTCGTCATCCGCAACGAGATCGAGGCTGGTCGCTTGCCGGGTCCGCGCATCAAGGCCTGCAGCCCCGAGATCACCGTGACCGCCGGGCTCGGCGACGAGCGCAAGCAGCATATGTATTACGAGAGCTTTGGCATGATCGCCGACGGCCCCGACGAGATCGCGCGCGCCGTGCGGCTCTGCTGCCGCGAGGGCGTCGACAACATCAAGGTCAACATCTCGGGCGACGATCTGGGCCCGAAGGCCCATGGCGGCGTGACCGTGATGCGCGAGATCGAGGTACGGACGGCCGTCGAGGTCGCGCGGGATTTCGGCAAGAAGATCAACTGTCATGCACGCGCCGCGGCCTCGGTCAAGCGCGCGGTGAAATGCGGCATCGACGTGATCTATCACTGCGAATCCGCCGACGAGGAAGCGCTCGACATGCTGGAGTCGGTGAAGGACAAGATCTTCGTCGGTCCGGCCATCGGCATCATCTATGGCACGCTCTATGAGGGCGAGCCCTGGGGCTTCACCCGCGAGATGGCGATCCATATCGGCATGCAGCGCGTCATCGACGACAGCTGCAAGGTCTATACCGAGCTGCGCAAACGCGGGGTGCGCGCCCTCATCGGCGGCGATTACGGCTTCGCCCAGTCGCCGCAGGGCACCAACGCCCGCGACCTGAAGCATTTCGTCGATCTCCTGGGCTATACGCCAAGCGAAGCGCTGCAATGCGGCACCCGCATCGGCGGCCAGGTCATGGGCATGGGCCATGAGCTGGGGCTGGTGAAAGACGGCTTCATCGCCGACCTGCTGCTGGTCAATGGCGACCCGCTGAAGGATCTCGCCATGATGGTGCCGGAGGAGAGCTTCCTCGTCATCATGAAGGACGGCGCGCTCTACAAGAACATCGCTCAGGCGAAGGCACAGGAACGGGCCGCCTAGCCGTCGAGGCCGGCGATGGCCCAGCCCGAAGTTCCGATCGACGTCGACGCCGAGACGGGCATCTGGCGGACCGACGGTCTGCCGATGGTCTATCTGCCGCGCCATTTCCTGGTGAACAATCACCGCGCGGTGGAAGAGGCGTTGGGGCTCGAGGCCTATCGCGAGATCCTGCGCGCCGCGACGGCGAAGTCGGCGATCCATTGGTGCCAGGCCGAGGCGCGAACCCATGGCCTGGCGCCCGAAGCCACCTTCCGCCATTACTTCAAGCGGCTGTCGCAGCGCGGCTGGGGTCAGTTCTCGGTCGACGAGCTCGATATCGGCCGGCGTCGCGGCAGCATCAGCCTGCGGAACTCGGTCTTCGTGCTGGAACGCCCCGTCGGCGCCGACGCGCCCGTCTGCTACATGTTCGAAGGCTTCATGACCGGCGCCTTCCGCTTCCTGCTCGAAGACGGCCGGAACAGCGTCGAGATCCGCTGCCGCGAATCCCAATGCGCCGCCCAGGGCGGCCATGATCACTGCCGGTTCGAGTTCGGGGCGATCTAGCCTTTCGGTTGTCTTTCTCGATGGGTGTCTTTGCCGCTATTGAAGGGGGAGCCATTCCATCCATCGAGGCGCGCATGACGACCGATTGTCTCTTCTGCAAGATCGCCGCGGGCACGGTGCCCGGTCACATCCTCCATGAGGATGAGGCGATCGTCGCCTTTCTCGATATCAATCCGATCCGCGACGGGCATGCGCAAATCGTGCCGCGCGTTCATCACGCCTATTTCGACGAGCTGCCGCCCGAGCTGGCCTCGCGCATCCTGCATCTGGGCCAGCGCCTCGCTGTCGTGCTGAAGCGGCTCTATGGCGTGCGCCGGGTCGCCTTCTGCTTCACCGGGGGCGACGTGCCGCATGCCCATGCGCATCTCGTGCCGATGCACATGCCGACCGACATCACCTCGCGGCGCTATATCGTCGAGGAGAAGCTCACCTTCCGCGCGACGCCGCGCGTCCCCGACGCGACCCTGGCCGAAACGGCCTTACGATTGCGCCGCGAGCTGGCCCTCACCTGACGCGCCGTTTCAGGCTGCTTTCACTCCGCGCCAGTCGGCGATGAAAAGGGCGATCGATTGCGTTACGTGCCCGATAGACTCCGATCGCTCCTCAGGCAGGTGCCATGGTCCGCGTTAGCCCATAGGATTCCAGCAGCCGAAAGCTGAGCCGCATGGGTTCCGGCGGTGCTTCGCTCCGTGCTGTGATGTCCTTCGCGTAGGCTTTGAAGCTGGGAAGGTCAGTCACCGCGCTGGAATCGTCCGCCTCGGCGTTGACGAACAGATGGACGAATTCGTCCCCGTTTCTGAAGAGGGCATAGGCAACGTGGTCCGGCGCCTTGGCTCGGAGCTCGGCGAATACCGCCCGGGCCAATCTCTCGTTCTCGGCGGTCTGGTCGGGCTTGGTCGTATAGCGAACCAATGTCAATCTCTGCATGGTCTGGTCCTTTGGTCAGACGACGCACGGGACGCACGCCGTTAAATCCAAGGACGACCGGCTAGGCCAAAAGGATTCCCCCTAGAATTTTTTTCCGTGCACCGAATCCTTTGCCCAGCAGCCGGCGTCTCTAAGAGCGAGGCGTCCGTTTTTTGGGGGCGGCTGATCGAAAAGGAGCGGGCATGGCGGGGGAGAGTCTGGAACGGGAGGCCTTAGGTCGGTTGGTCGCAGAACTACGTCCGCGCCTGCATCGCTATTGCGCGCGCATGGTCGGTTCGGCCTTTGATGGCGAAGACGTGGTCCAGGAAGCCTTAGCGAAGGCAATCGAGGCCTATCCCGCTGCTGGTCGGATCGAACGGCCGGAAAGTTGGTTGTTTCGCATTGCCCACAACACCGCGCTCGACGCTTTGCGTCGCCGTAACCGCCAGGCTCTGGTTCGATCCGATATCGACATGGCCGATATGGCAGATGCCAGCGCCGTCGCCGATGTGCGGGTGGCGGCCGCCGCCAGCCTGGCCACGCTCATGCGGCTGCCCGTCGCCCAGCGATCATGTGTGGTGCTGATGGATGTTTTGGGCCATTCCTTGGCCGAAACGGCGGAAATCCTCGATCTCACTCTTCCCGCCGTAAAGGCAGCGCTGCACCGGGCCCGTACGCGCCTGCAGGAAATTGCCAACGCCCCTGACGATCCGGCACCGACTCCGAGCGCGGCGGAACGCGAGCGGTTGCGCCACTATGCCGATCGATTCAATGCGCGCGACTTCGACGCCCTGCGCAATCTGCTGGCCGAAGACGTGCGGCTCGATCTGGTGAACCGGACGCGCCTGGCGGGTCGAAAAGACGTCTCGGTCTATTTCACCCGCTATAGCGAGATCTCCAATTGGCGGGTCTCCGTTGGCTCGGCGGAAGGCCGTCTGGCGCTCCTGGTCAATGATCCGGCCGATCAGGAGGACAGCATCCGCTATGTCGTGCTGCTCGATTGGACGAACGGACGGATCGCGGCAATCCGCGACTTCCACTATGCGACCTATGTGATGGAAAGCCTGGCGGTCTCGCGTCTCTAGCGCCGGTTCCCTTGAGACGATTATGCCGCCTTCACCCCGCACCAGTCGGCGATGAAGAGCGCGATCGATTGCGTCACGCGGCGGATGGACTCGATGTTCACCCGTTCGTCGAAACCGTGGATGTCCTCGGACTCCGGGCCATAGACCATCGCCGGCGTGTCGGCATAGAGGCCGAAGAAGCGCGCATCGGTGGTGCCGGTGAAGGCCATGCGGTCGAGCTTCTGGCCGAAGACGCTTTCATGGCAGCGCTCGAGCAGCGCCTGGGGTTCCGCACCCCCTTCCAGCACATAACCCTCGGCCTGGAAGCCGTGATAGACGATCTTGGGCGGGCTGTTGGCGAGGAAGGAATCGCCGCGCGCGGCCCTGGCGACCGTCTCCTCGATCTCGCGCCGGCATTGTGCCAGATCCATGCCGGGGAAGAGCCCGACGCGCATGTCGAACACGCACCAGGCCGGCACGCTCGAGGTCCAGTCGCCGCCCTTGATCTTGCTGACGACGAAATTGATCGGGTGCTTATGCTCGGCGAAGGCGGGATGGCCGCGCTTGTTCCAATCCTCCTCGAGCTCATGCAGCGCGCGGATGATCGGGAAGCAGGCCTCGATCGCGTTGGAGCCGCTGCCGGCCCGCGCCACATGGACGGGCCTTCCCTGCACATGCACCTGGAACCACATCACGCCGACTTGCGCCGCGCCCAGCTTGCATTGGCTGGGCTCGGGAATGATCGCGGCATCGGCCTTGTAGCCGCGCTGCAGGCAGGCGAGGGCGCCGTTGCCGGTGCATTCCTCCTCGACCACCGACTGGACATAGATGTCGCCCTGAGGGGCATAGCCGGCGCGGCGCACCGCGTCGAAGGCATACATCCCCGCCACCAGCCCCGCCTTCATGTCGCCGCCGCCGCGGCCATAGAGCCAGCCGTCGGCGATGCGCGGCTCGAAGGGCGGGCTTGCCCACATATCGGCCGGGCCCGTCGGCACCACGTCGATATGGCCGTTCAAGATCAGCGAGCGGCCGCGGGCCCCTTGCGGGCGCCAGGCGCCGACCACGTTCCAGGCATTCTCATAGGAGACCATGACCGGCGAGAAGCCGGGCAGGTTGCGGATCGAATCCACGTCGATCAGCCAGCGATCGACCCCCAGGCCCCGGTCCCGGAGCGCCCGCGCCATCATGTCCTGGGCGGCGGCTTCCTGGCCCCGCAGGGAGGGCTGCCGTGTCAGGTCCGCGGTGAAGGCGATCTGGTCGTCGAAACCGTCCTCGACGGCCTTGAGGATTCGGCGCGCGGCATCGGCATCGGTCATGGAAAACCTCGGGAAAACGGGCTGAAAATGAAGGCGCTGGTTCCGGCGAGGGCCCGCCGGGAACCCCGACATCATGCCGCTTCGGCGGCCGTGGTCAATCCAGGCTCGCTGTTGTATCTCTCTTGCCATCATGACCCTGCGATTTCCGCTTGACCTCGCCTGGCTTTGCCCGACCGGACCCGTGGCCCGATGACTGTTCGCGTCCGTTTCGCGCCCAGCCCCACGGGCCATCTCCATGTCGGCAATATCTTCGTGGCGCTGCATAACTGGCTCTTTGCGCGCAAGGAGTCCGGCGAGTTCCTGCTGCGCTTCGACGACACCGACCAGTTGCGCTCGAGCGCCGAGTTCGCCGACGAGATCCGCAAGGATCTGACCTGGGTCGGCCTGGTGTGGGATCGCGAGGTCTCCCAGTCGCAGCGCCTCGCCGTCTATGACGCCGCGGTCGCCCGGCTCAAGAAATCCGAACGGCTCTATCCCTGCTACGAGACGGCGGAAGAGCTGGCGCTGAAGCGCCAGGCGCAGCTCCAGTCGGGCCGCGCGCCGGTCTATGACCGCGGGGCGCTGGCGCTGTCGGCCGCCGATCGCGCCAAGCTCGATGCCGAGGGCCGCCTCCCGCACTGGCGCTTTCGCCTCGATCTGGGCGAGGTGCGCTGGATCGACATGGTGCGCGGGCCCCAGCATATCGACGAAGCGAGCCAGAGCGACCCGGTGCTGATCCGCGAGGACGGCACCTATCTCTACACGCTGCCCTCGGTGGTGGACGATATCGACCTCGGGATCACCCATGTGATCCGCGGCGCCGACCATGTCACCAACACCGGCGCGCAGATCCAGATCTTCGAGGCGCTGGGCGGGCCGGTGCCGCGCTTCGGCCATCTCCCCCTGCTGAAAGGCAAGGGCGGGGAGGAGCTCTCAAAGCGCATCGGCACCATGTCGATCGGCGAGCTGCGGACCGCCGGCATCGAGCCGCTGGCCCTGGCGAGCTATCTGGCGCGGCTCGGCACCGGCGATCCGATGAAGCCGGTCCATAGCTGGGACGAGCTGATCCCCGAGCATAATCTCGGCAAGCTGGGGTCGGCCTCGCCGCATTTCGATCGCGACGAGCTGGCCCAGATCAATGCCCGGCTGCTGCATGAGACCGACTTCAAGGAGGTCGCCGCGCGCGTGGCCTCCGACAGCGTCGATGAGCGGCTCTGGAATGCCGTGCGCGGCAATCTCGAGAAGCTGGCCGACATCGAGCTTTGGGCCAAGATCTGCCATGGCGAGATCCTCACCCGCGCCGACGATGTCGATCTGACGCGGATCGCGGCGGCCGAGCTGCCGCCCGAGCCCTGGAACGACGAGACCTGGAAGAACTGGACCGGCGCCGTCACCTCCGCCACCGGCAAGAAGGGCAAGGCCTTGTTCCAGCCCCTGCGCCAAGCCTTGACCGGCCTCGACCATGGACCCGAGATGCGGCTTTTGCTACCTCTCATCGGCCGCGCCCGGGCGTCCGCCCGATTGCTGCGCGGCAAGGGCTGAACCAGGCTGGCGCAAGCGACCATCGAGATATGCCGATCCATCTGCACAATACGCTGACACGCCGGAAAGAGGCGTTCGCTCCGCTCGATCCGAAGCAGGTGCGGATGTATGTCTGCGGGCCCACGGTCTATGACTTCGCCCATATCGGCAATGCCCGGCCCGTCGTGGTGTTCGACACGCTGTTCCGGCTGCTGGGCCATGTCTATGGCGCGGAGCATGTCGTCTATGTGCGCAACATCACCGACATCGAGGACAAGATCATCGCCGCCGCGAACGAGCGCGGCGAGAGCATCCGCAGTCTGACCGAGCGCACCGCCCAGGCCTATCAGGACGATATGGCGGCCCTCGGCGCCATGCCACCGACGCATCAGCCGCGCGCGACCGAGCATGTCACCGGCATGGTGGCGATGATCGAGAAGCTGATCGCGCGGGGCAACGCCTACCCTGCCGAAGGCCATGTGCTCTTCAACGTGCCGTCGATGCCGGATTACGGAAAACTGTCGGGTCGCACGCTGGACGAGATGATCGCCGGCGCGCGGGTCGAGGTGGCTCCCTACAAGAAGCATCCCGCCGACTTCGTGCTGTGGAAGCCCAGCACGGCCGACCAGCCCGGCTGGGACAGTCCCTGGGGCCGCGGCCGGCCGGGCTGGCATATCGAATGCTCGGTCATGTCGGAGGCGCTGCTGGGCCCGATCTTCGACATCCATGGCGGCGGCATCGATCTCATCTTCCCCCATCACGAGAACGAGATCGCGCAGAGCCGCTGCGCCCATGGCGCGCCGGTTTTCGCGCGCTACTGGATGCATAACGGCTTCGTCCAGGTCGGCGGCGAGAAGATGTCCAAGTCGCTGGGCAATTTCTTCACCGTGCGCGAGCTGCTGGAGGAGGGCCATCGCGGCGAGGCCATCCGCCTGGCGCTGCTCTCGGCCCATTACCGCCAGCCGATCGACATCACCCGCGAGGGGTTGGTCGAGGCCAAGGCCACGCTTGATCGCTTCTACACGGCACTCGCGCGGGCCGGCGGTGCCGCCCTGCCGGCACAGGATGCGATCGACGAGGCGCCGCTCGACGTGATGGCGGCGCTCGAAGACGACCTGAACACGCCCTTGGCCATCAGCCATCTGCATGAGCTGGTGCATCGGCTGAACAAGGCCACGGCCGATGCCGAGCGTGAGAAGGCCGTGCAGGCTTTGACCCGTTCGGGCGCGCTGCTGGGTCTGTTGCAGCAACCGCCGGAGCTGTGGCTGCGGGGCGGCGCCGACGACAGCGCGGAGATCGAAGCAGCCATCGCGGCGCGCACGGCCGCGCGCCAGTCGCGCAACTTCACCGAGGCCGATCGCATCCGCAAGGATCTGGCCACGCGCGGCATCCTGCTCGATGACGGGCCGCAGGGAACCACCTGGCGCAGGGCCGGCTGAAGCGCTGCCTGTAAATTCAAAGTGGCGCGAACAGGCCGCGTCTGCGCTCGATCTTGCTGAAATCCTCGATGCCGAGCCCGTGGGTGATGCCGCGGCCGTCGATGCTCATCGGGAAAACGGCCCATTCGCATTCCTTGATCTTGTCGTCAGTCCAGAGCAGCAAGTCCCGCCCAAACACCGGCTGGCTGGTCGTGATCATCTCAGCCACGGCGGCGAGCCAGACTTCGACATAACGTGAGTCCCACTCAGTTTCGTGCAGCCACTTGCCCGTGAAATCCTCGCCCGCATGCCGAACCTGCTCGGTACCGACAAGGCGATAGCGAATTCGAAGCGGGTTCTGAACATACTCGGCGATGATGAGATAGGGCAGCAGGGCGGTGACGCGGGCGGGATCGAAACTCTTCTTGAGCGCGACCGGGTTCGCACCGCGAAGCTCATGCCAATAGGCCGCCAGCTCGCGAATCATGGGCGAGGTGACATCGGCGAAGGACAACCGCACCATCTTTGCGGTGACCGTCGAGAGCCTTGATGCGGCGACATCTGCCATGCGGCTGCCGAATGTCTGATGGGCGCGCATCGGCCAAAGCTTCAGCTGCCCTCGGTTTCCTGGCGCCCGGCTGTTGCCGGGCGACGCTTCTGGGTTGCAGTATAGGTGCGCCAACTTACCAAGAGTTGACGAACGGGCGCAGAGTTTGGTTAACGCTCGCTAAGGGCGATCCGGGCCGCCAGACCGACGAACAGGCTGGCGGTGATCCAGCGTAACGCCAGCACGGCGCGGCGCGAGCTCAAGATTCGCTCACGGGCTGCGCTGGCCGAAAGCGCCACGGCCAGCAGCACAGAGGTTCCGCCGATGTTGAATAGCAAACCAAGAAAGAGGATCTGCCCCGCAACAGATCCGCGTGCCGGGTCCACAAACTGAGGCAGGAAGGCGAGGATGAAGAGCGCCACCTTCGGGTTGAACAGGTTCGTGACCACGCCGTCGAGGAAGGCTCGATGCGCGCGCCGGGGTGGCAGCAAAGCCGCTTGCAACGGCCCTGAACGATCAGTGGCGGCGCGCCAGGCGAGATAGAGCAGATAGGCGGCACCGGCATATTTGACGATCAGGAAGGCCGTCTCGGACTGCTGCAACAGGGCCGAGACGCCGAAAGCCGCCAGCAGGGAATGGATCAGGCTGCCGCCCGCCACCCCGAAGGCGGCCCAGACACCGGCGGACCGGCCGCGGCCGAGGCTTTGCGCCAGGACCATGGTCATATCGGCACCGGGCGTCAGATTGAGCGCCAAGGCCGCCGCCAGGAAGGGCAGGAGGGTCGCGAGATCGGGCAGGAAGCTCGGCATGGAAGGGCCATTTTTTGGTTAAGGGCGCCGACGGAGCGTTCCCTGTTCTGCCATAGGTGACGGTCGGAAAGGAAAGGGGCTCTCCGCAGGCCTGTCAGACCGGGGGCGCAGCCTCCGGCTGGTTGACGGCGGGGGGTTCCCCAGGCAGAAAGATGGGCTTGCGGCCATGTGATGGCCGCCAATCCCCTGCTTTCTCGGGTCTTTTCGGCGATGGACGACAGCCGTATCTATCTTTTCGACAGCACGCTGCGCGACGGGGCGCAGACTCAGGGGGTCGATTTCAACGTCCTCGACAAGCAGGCCATTGCCCAGGCGCTGGACAAGATCGGGATCGACTATGTCGAGGGCGGCTGGCCCGGCGCCAACCCGACCGACGATGCCTTCTTCGCCCAGCCGCCGGGAATGAAGCGCGCCAAGCTCGTGGCCTTCGGCATGACCCGCAGGCCCGGCCGCAGCGCCGGCAACGATCCGGGATTGGCCGCCCTGACCGGCACCAAGGCCCGGGCGGTCTGCATGGTCGGCAAGAGCTGGGATTTCCATGTCGACGTCGCGCTCGGCATCTCGCGAACCGAGAACATCGACATGATCGCCGAGAGCGTCACTCACGCGAAGACGCGCGTGGACGAGGTCATGTTCGACGCCGAGCATTTCTTCGACGGCTTCCGCGCCAATCCGGCCTACGCGCTCGACTGCGCCAAGGCGGCGTACGAGGCGGGGGCCCGCTGGATCGTGCTCTGCGACACCAATGGCGGCACGCTGCCGCATGAGATCGAGCGGATCGTCGGCGAAGTGGCGAAGACCATCCCGGGCACGCAGCTCGGCATCCATTGCCACAACGACACCGAGAATGCCGTCGCCAACAGCCTGGCCGCGGCGCGCGCCGGCGCGCGCCAGATCCAGGGCACGCTCAATGGGCTGGGCGAGCGCTGCGGCAACGCCAATCTGGTGGCCCTGATCCCGAGCCTGCTGCTCAAGACCGACTACAAGA
Source organism: Hypericibacter sp. (assembly GCF_050729195.1). NCBI lineage: Bacteria > Pseudomonadati > Pseudomonadota > Alphaproteobacteria > Rhodospirillales > Dongiaceae > Hypericibacter > Hypericibacter sp. Next base: position 11,155 of record NZ_JBOHKS010000053.1, on the reverse strand, counting down.
TCGGCATCGACCGCGAGGCCCTGAAGGGTCTGACCCATCTGTCGCGGCTGCTGGACGAGCGGCTCAACCGGGCGCCGTCGCGCAACGCGGCCTATGTCGGCGAATCCGCCTTCGCGCATAAGGGCGGCCTCCATGTCTCGGCGGTGGAGAAGGACCCGCGCACCTACGAGCATATCGACCCGGCGCTGGTCGGCAATCGCCGCCATATCGTGGTGTCGGACCAGTCGGGGCGCGCCAACATCCTGGCGCGGTTCCGCGATATCGGGCTCGCGATCGAGGCCGACGATCCCAAGGTCGCGAGCCTGGTCGAGCTGGTGAAGGTCCGCGAATATGACGGCTATGCCTATGACGGCGCCGAAGCCAGCTTCGAGCTGCTGGCGCGCCGCGAGCTCGGCGGCATTCCGGACTATTTCCGCGTTGCGCGCTTCCGCGTGATGGACGACCGGCGCTGGAACGCGCGCGGCGAGCTGGTGACGGAATCCGAGGCCACCATCACGCTCGAGGTCGGCGAGGAGCGGTTGATGACGGTTGCGACCGGCAACGGCCCGGTCAATGCGCTCGACAGCGCGCTCAGGAAGGCGCTGCTCGCCTTCTATCCCGAGCTCGAGGATATGCGGCTGGTGGATTACAAGGTGCGAATCCTGACGCCCAGCGCCGGCACGGGCGCCGTCACCCGCGTGATGATCGAGAGCGCGGACGGGACCGGCGAGCGCTGGTCGACGGTCGGCGTCTCGCCCAACATCATCGATGCGTCGTTCAACGCGCTCCATGACGGCATCAGCTGGAAGCTCTATCGCGCCGGGGCGCCGGTGCGCAGCGGTGCGCCCAAGGGCGCTGCAAGGAAATCCTGATGGCCACGGCCGGCCGCCGGGCGCAAGCCTCGCTCGAGGCGCCCGCGGTTCTCCTGATTGAGCCGCAGCTCCCGGAAAACATCGGTGCCACCGCGCGCGCCATGATGAATTGCGGTCTCGTCAATCTGCGGCTGGTGCGTCCGCGCGAGGCCTGGCCCAACGAGCGAGCGCGCGAGGTCTCCTCGGGCGCCCATGAAGCGATCGACAAGGCCCAAGTCTATCCGTCGGCGCGCGCGGCCATGGCCGATCTCACCCGCGTCTATGCGACCTCGGCGCGACATCGCCAGATGATCAAGACCGTGATGACGCCGCGCGAGGCCGCCGCTGAGATGCGCGCGCTGACCGCACGGGGCGAGCGCGTCGGCGTGATGTTCGGGCCCGAGCGCGCCGGTCTCGAGAATGACGAGCTGTCGCTGGCCGATGCGGTGATCCGGGTCCCGCTCAATCCGGAGTTCACCTCGCTCAATCTGGCGCAGGCGGTGCTGTTGATCGGCTATGAGTGGTACCAGGCGGGCGACGCGACGCCGCCGCGCGAGCTGGTGGTGAACGGCACGCGGCCGGCCGAGAAGGAGGAGCTGCTCAACTTCTTCGACCATCTCGAGCGCGAGCTCGACGCCTCGGGATTCCTGCGCAATGCCGAGAAAAGGCCGGGGATGGTGCGCAATATCCGCAACCTGTTTCAGCGCGCCAGCCTGACTCGCCAGGAGATCCGCACCCTCCATGGCATCATCAAAGAGCTGTCTTCCAAGCGCGAAAACCGGCCCCGGCGCCGAAAAACGACTGCAACCGATTGAATTCACATCATTTAATCGGCTTTGACAGGCCGGCCGGCAGCGGCTACAACCTGCCGCCTCATTCCCGAGAAAGTGGATCTTGCGCCATTGGGCCGTGATCCCGTCCGCCTGCGTCCGGAAACGGACGTCTGGGATGGAACTATCGGGACAACAAACAGACAAAGGAACCACCGGTGACAAAGCGCGCCGAATCCAAATACAAGATCGACCGACGCCTCAATGTGAATCTCTGGGGCCGTCCCAAGAGCCCGCTCAACAAGCGCGAATATGGCCCGGGCCAGCATGGCCAGCGCCGCAAGAAGCCGTCCGACTTCGGCCTCCAGCTGATGGCGAAGCAGCGGCTCAAGGGCTATTACGGCAATATCGGCGAGCGCCAGTTCCGCCGCATGTATGAAGAGGCCGCGCGCCGCCGTGGCGACACCGGCGAGAATCTGGTGGGCCTGTTGGAGCGTCGCCTCGACGCCCTGGTCTATCGCGCCAAGTTCGTGCTGACCGTTTTCGCCGCGCGCCAGTTCGTCAATCACGGCCACATCAAGGTCAATGGCAAACGCGTCAATATTCCTTCCTACCAGGTGAAGGAAGGCGACATCATCGAAGTGAAGGACCGCTCCAAGCAGCTCGCCGTCGTGCTCGAGGCCGCGGCCTCGAACGAGCGCGATGTGCCGGACTATATCGAAGCGGACCATAAGGGCATGCGCGCCAAGTTCGTGCGCGTCCCGGCGCTGGCCGACGTGCCCTACCCGGTTCAGATGGAACCGCATCTGGTGGTCGAGTTCTATTCGCGCTGATCCGCCGAAGGAACGATGGTTTGCGAAAGGCCGGCCCCCAGGGGCCGGCCTTTTTCGTTGGGGCGTGCTGGGCCTAGTCCCTTCCCCCGCTTTGCGGGGGAAGGTTAGGAAGGGGGATGACGCGATCACCGAGCAGCCCCCTCCCTATCCCTCCCCCACGAGGGGGGAGGGGATCGAAAGAGCAACCCATCATCATGGTTCCACGCACCCCCTTCCATTACTCTGAATCGCCGCCATTGGAAGGCGGTCGCGAGGATGATCGAGGGATGACCGCATCCGACGATTCGGCTGCCGCCGCCGTGCCAGGAGCGGCGGCCCTGTCAGAGCTGGCGGCTGCCAAGGCCCATCAGGCGGCGGAGCGATGGCCTGAGGCCGTGGCTGGTTTCCGCCAGGCGCTTCTCCAGCAACCAGGCTCGACCGAAGCCCTGTCGGGCCTCGGCGACAGCCTGCGCGATCAGGGTTCGGTCGAGGAGGCGATCGGCTTGTTGGAACCGGCGGTTCGCCGCCATCCGGAATCGGCCTCTCTCCATTACAGCCTGGGCCGTGCCTATCAGCGTGCGGGCCGGCTGCGCGAGGCGATCGACATCTACAAGAGCGTGCTGCGGCTCGATCCCCGCCATGCCGACGCGCTCAACAGCGTCGGGCTCTTCTTCAGCACGCGGGGCGATCTCGAGAACGGAATCAAGCTGTTCCAGCGGGCGCTGGCCGCGCGGCCGGATTTTCCCGACGCACTCGTCAATATGGGTCTCAATCTCAAGATCCTGGCGCGTAACGAGCCGGCCCTGCTGGCCTTCAAGGAGGCGGCCCGCATCGATCCGGATTACGCCCGGGCGCATTGGTCCGAGGCTCAGCTCCAGCTCCTGCTCGGCCGGTTCGAGGCGGGCTGGCGCGGTTATGAATGGCGCTGGCGCACCCGCGAGGAGAGCGCCGATCGCGGCCGGCTCTTCCCGCAGCCTGTCTGGGATGGCGGCGCTCTTCCCGACGGCAAGCTGCTGGTCTGGAGCGAGCAGGGTGTCGGCGACGAGATCATGTTCGCGAGCCTGCTGCCGGAGCTCGCCGCGACGATGGACTGCGTGCTGGAATGCGATCCGCGATTGCTGCCGCTCTTTGCCCGCGCGCTGCCGAAGGTCGAGCTGGTGGCGCGTGCCGATCCCTTGCCGGCGCGGCTGAAAGCCCCCGACATCCGCGCCCAGATCGCCGCCGGTAGTCTCGGCCGCTGGCTGCGGCCGGACCGCGCCAGCTTCGCCGGCCGCGGCGGCGCTTATCTCCAGCCTGACCCCGAGAAGCGCGACCGCTGCCAGGCACGCTACGGGAGCGACAGGCTGAATGTCGGGATCGCCTGGCATACCACGAAGAACGAACCGACCGCGCAGCGCCGCATCAAGCTCGACGAGCTGCTGCCGATTCTGCAGATACCGGGTGTCCGCTTCATCAGCCTGCAATATGGCGATCATCGCGAGGCGGTCGCGAAGCTCAAAGCCGAAGCGGGCGTCGAGCTGCTGCAGGATCCGAAGATCGATCAGATCCAGAGTCTCGACGACTTCGCGGCACAAGCGGCCGCCCTCGATCTGGTCATCGGCATCGACAACAGCGCCGTCCATATGGCCGGCGCGCTGGGCGTTCCGGCCTGGGTGCTGCTGCCGCAGCCCCCCGAATGGCGCTGGCTGCTCGAAGGCGAGGGCTGCGTCTGGTGGCCCTCCTTGCGGCTCTTCCGGCAGAAGACATGGCGGGAATGGAAGGGCCCGATCGCCGAGATGGCCAAGGCGCTGGCCCTTCATGTCGGACAGCGTTCCCGATGAGCCAGTCGCCGCTCGCCATCGCCTTCGCCCAGCACAAGGCCGGCCGCCTCGCCGAGGCCGAGGCCGCTTATCGGCATCTTTTGGCGGCGGCGCCCGGCAATACGGACATCGCCATGCTGCTGGGACTTCTGCTCGACCAGCGCGGCGTTCATGACGAGGCGGTGCAGCATCTCGGCCGGGTGGCGAAGGCGAAATCCAACGATCCGACCGCGCATTACAATCTGGCCCTGGCCTTGCAGCATGCGGGCCGCGGCAGCGAGGCGGCGGCCCATTACCGGCGCGCGCTCGCCTTGCGTCCCGACTATCTGGCGGCCCGCGTCAATCTCGGCAATGTCCTCGCCGATTCCGGAAGCGACGGTGACGCGATCGCCGTCTTTCGCGAGGGCCTCGCCCGCCATGGCGACCAGGCCGACCTGTATTTCAATCTGGCCCGCGTCCTTCAGCATGCGGGCCAGCTCGACGATGCCCGCACGCATTATCGCGCGGCGCTGGCGCTCAAGCCGGACTTGGCTGGTGCGATCAACAATCTCGGCCTCCTGTTGCAGGCGCGCGGCGAGAGCGACGAGGCGATCGCACTTTATCGAAAAGGGTTGGCGACCAACCCCTCGAATGTCGATCTGCTGCTCAATCTCGGCAACAGCCTGACGCTGGTGGACCGTTTCGAGGAGGCCATCGCGGTCTATCGCCGGGCACAGGCGGTGGCGCCGCAGAATGTGGAGGCGCATCACTTCGAATCTTTCATGCTCCTGCTGCTCGGCCGCTTCCAGGAAGGCTGGGAGGCCTATGAATGGCGCTTGCGCACGCCGCCGATGCAGTCCAAGACCGCGCGCTATCCGCAAGCTCGATGGAACGGCCAGCGCGGTCTGGCGGGGCGTCTCCTGATCTGGAACGAGCAGGGCGTGGGTGACGAGCTGATGTTCCTCGGTCTGCTGCCGGAACTCGCGCGCGAGATGAAGCTGCTGGTCGAATGCGATGCCCGGCTGCTCGCCTTATTCCGCCGCTCGCTGCCGGCCATCGAGTTCGTCGCCCGGCCGCCCGAAGGATCGGCAGTCTTGCAATGGCCCGCCGATATCGCCGCGCAATGTCCGGCCGGCTCGTTGATGCGGCATTTGCGGCCCGATCTGGCGAGCTTCGCGCCGGGCGCTGCTTATCTCACGGCCGATCTGGAACGCCGAGACGCGCTGAGGTCGCGCTATGGCGGCGATCGGTTGCGCGTCGGCATCGCCTGGCACACCACCGCGCCCAATGCGGGCTTGCGCCGCCAACTCCCCTTGTCGAAGTTGACGCCGCTGTTGCGCCATCCGGGTGCGCGTTTCATCAGCTTGCAATATGGCGATCATGCCGCGGCGATCGCGAGCCTTGCCGATCAGGGGATCGAGCTGTGGCAGGATCCCGAGATCGATGTCTGGAACGATCTCGATGGATGGGCCGCCCAGATCGCGGCGCTCGATCTGGTCGTCACCATCGACAACAGCACGGCCCATATGGCGGGCGCGCTGGGCGTGCCTTGCTGGGTGATGTTGCCGCACCCGCCGGAATGGCGCTGGCTCCTGGAGCGCACCGACTGCCTCTGGTGGCCCAGCCTGCAGCTTTTCCGCCAGACTCGGCCCGGCGATTGGGACCCTGTTATCGCTGAATTAACCGCCAGGCTGGCAGAGAGGATTGCTTCCAAGAGGGGCGGGCAGGCTTTATCCTGAGGCCTGAGAGAGATTCAATCCCGCAGAGGCGGAACGAGGGCAAAGATGCTGCGTGTCTTCATTGGCTACGACCCGCGTCAGCCGGTCGCTTACAATGTGCTGCAATTCTCGCTCATGCGGCGCTCGACGCGACCCGTCGCCGTCACGCCGCTGGTGATCCAGCAGCTGCCGATCAAGCGCATGGGCCTCACGCCCTTCACCTATTCGCGCTTCCTCGTGCCGCAGCTTTGCAACTTCGAGGGTTGGGCTCTCTTCCTCGATCTCGACATGCTGGTGCAGGGCGACATCGCCGAGCTGTTCGATCTGGCCGACGAGAATCAGGCCGTGATGGTGGTCAAGAACGGCGCCCGTTTCGAATGGGCCTCGGTGATCCTCTTCAATTGCGGTCATCCGGACAATCGCAAGCTCACGCCGGAATATCTCGAGACGGCCGAAGGGCTGCACGGCATCGCCTGGACCGACAAGATCGGGGCACTGCCGCCGGAATGGAATCATCTCGTGATGTATGACCCGCCGAAGCCGGCGAAGCTCCTGCACTATACCGCCGGCATGCCCTGCTATCCGGAGACCAAGGATCTGGGCTATGCGAATGAGTGGATGACGGAGCTGAAGCAGATGACGATGATCGTCCCCTGGGCCCAGCTCATGGGCAACTCCGTCCATGCCAAGCCGGTGCTGGAGCGCCTGGCGCGCGCCAAGCAGCAAAAGCCGACCATCTGAGCCTCAAAACGGCTCCCTGCCGGGCACCGTCGGGAGAGCAGGTTACCGGGGAGTGGGTCATGGAAGTTCGGAGTCGGAAACGCTATCTCTAGCGCCATGACCGACAAGACACTCCCCGTTCTCTTCCTCTCCCATGGCTCGCCGATGCTCCCCTTCGAGGAGATTCCGGCGCGCGATTTCATGGCGGGCCTGGGCGCGCGGCTGCCGCGGCCCGAGGCGATCCTCTGTGTCTCGGCCCATTGGGAGACATCGGCGCCGGCCGTCAGCACGGCCCCCGAGCCCGAGACCATCCATGATTTCCACGGCTTCCCCGAGGCCCTCTACCGTCTGGCCTATAAGGCGCCGGGCGCGCCGGCCCTGGCCGAGCGCACCCAGGCGCTGTTGAACGCCGCGGGGCTCTCCACCAGCACCGACCCCAGCCGGGGCCTCGATCATGGCGCCTGGAACCCGCTGCTGCTGATCTATCCCGGCGCCGACATTCCGGTGACGCAGCTCTCGATCCAGCATCCGGCCGGCCCCGGCCACCACTTCGCCATGGGCCGCGCCCTCAAGCCCCTGCGCAGGGAGGGGGTCCTGATCCTGGCGAGCGGCGGGGCGGTCCATAATCTGCGTCAGTTCGGCGTCGATCGCGAGACGCCGGCGGACTGGGCGACCGGCTTCGACGATTGGCTGGCCGACCGGATCGCGGCCCAGGATGCCGCCAGCCTGATCGAATATCGGCGTCTCAAGCCCGAGGGCCGGCAGGCCCATCCGCGCGACGAGCATTTCCTGCCCTTCTTCGTGGCGCTGGGTGCCGGCGAAGGCGAGGCGGGTCGTCCGATCCATCGCAGCTTCGCCCATGGCAGCCTCAGCATGGCCTCCTATGCCTGGGGCGATCTACGTCCTGACCAGGCACGCGCCGCGTGAGCGAAGTGAGTTCCCGCGCGGCCTGACCTCTCGACGCCGTTCGATTAAGCTCGCAAGATCATTCTTTGCGAGAGAGGTGGCCCATGGCACCTGGCAGCCATCCGCCCAAGACCAGCCGCGAGATCCGCCTGAAGCGCTATCCCCAGGGGATGCCGGCGCGCGACGACTTCGACCTCGTCGAAGTCACGCTGCCCGATCTGGCCGACGGGCAGATGGTGGTGCGCAACATCGCCATGTCGGTCGACCCCTATATGCGCGGCCGCATGACGGGCGCCCGCGACAGCTACGTCCCGCCCTTCGAGCTGGGCCAGCCTTTGCTGGGCGAGGCGGTCGGCCAGGTCATGGCCTCGCGCGACGGCACCTATCCGGTCGGCGCCTATGTCACCTCGATGCTGGGCTGGCGCGAGGCCTTCGTGGCGGCGGGCGATCAGCTCTCGCCGGTCGATGGCAAGGCGGCGCCGTTGACGGCCTATCTGGGTGTGCTCGGCATGCCGGGCCACACCGCCTATGGCGGGCTCCTGCGCCATGGCCAGCCCAAGCGCGGCCAGACCGTGTTCGTGTCGGGAGCCGCGGGTGCCGTCGGCAGCGTCGTCTGCCAGATCGCGAAGATCAAAGGCTGTCATGTGATCGGCAGCGCCGGCGGCCTCGAGAAGACGAAATGGCTGAAGGAGGTGGGGGGCCTCGATCACGTCATCGACTACAAGGCCGTGAGCGATCTCGGCGCCGAGCTGAAGCGCCTGACACCCGACGGCATCGACATCTATTTCGAGAATGTCGGCGGCGCCCATCTGGAGGCGGCGCTCGACAATATGAAGGTGCATGGCCGCATCATCATGTGCGGCATGATCGGGGCCTATAACGCGCGCACGCCGGGCCCGCCCAATCTCATGCGCATCGTGCGCCGGCGCCTGACGGTGCAGGGCATCCTGTTCCTGGACCTGCAGGATATGGGCCCGGACTTCGAGCTCGACATGCCGCGCTGGATCGCGGAAGGCCGCGTCAAATGGCACGAGACGGTGTTCGAGGGGATCGAGAAGGCGCCCGACGCCTTCCTCGGCCTCTTCAGCGGCGCCAATCTCGGCAAGATGATCGTGCGGCTGGGGCCGGACAGGTAGAACGGGGACAGGCGAAGCGCCCGACGGACTTTTCCTCGCCCTCACGAAGTGAGAGAGAGGGTTGCGAAGAGTTAGCCCGCGGGCGAAGGCCCGCTACTTGTCTGATCGCCGGCGAAGCCGGCACGCGAAGCGGAGACTTACTCGGAGCTGGGTGAGGGTGCCTCTTCACCCCCTCACCCTACCCTCTCCCCCGCTACGCGGGTGGAGAGGAAAGAGAAGCGAGCGCGTGGAGCCGGAAGGCAGTTACGCCGCCTTATGCGCGATGCCGCGTTCGGAGAGGAGCTGCTGCAGCTCGCCCGACTGGTACATCTCGCGCACGATGTCGCAGCCGCCGACGAACTCGCCCTTCACATAGAGCTGGGGAATGGTCGGCCAGTTGCTGAATTCCTTGACGCCCTGGCGCAGGCTCGGGTCGGTCAGGATGTCCACGCCCTTGAACTTGACGCCCAGATGGGTGAGCACCTGGACCACGGCGGCGGAGAATCCGCATTGCGGGAACACCGGCGTGCCCTTCATGAAGAGCACGATTTCATTGTCGGTGATGTCCTGCTTGATGCGTTCGAAAACGGGATTGGTCGTCGACATGGGATCCTTCATCCTCTCTCGGGAGCGTCCGGCGTGCCTCTCCAACGCGCCGGCCGCATGATGCGAGTCACGTGACTATGCCTCAAGCGCCGTCCGGCAGGCCGGTCTGCAGGGCCAGGGCATGGAGCTCGTCGCCCATCCGGCCGCGCAGCGCCTGATAGACCATCTGATGCTGCTGGATGCGGGTCTTGCCCGCGAAGGCCCGGGACTTCACCAGGGCCGCGTAATGGTCGCCGTCGCCGCGCAGATCCTCGATCGCGATCACCGCATCGGGCAGCGCTTCCTTGATCAGGCGTTCCAGCTCGGCAGCGTCCATCGCCATGAAATATCTGTCCTTCTGCCGTCGGGCCGGTCAGCTCGCCGCGCCCATATAGCCGGGGAGCCAGCCCTCGTTGATCTGGGTCAGCTCCGTCACGGATATGGACCCGTGACCTGCGACTGTCAACGCGGCTCCCCCCACGCGGCCCAGGCTGGTGGCGGGAACGCCGGCCTTCCGGGCCCGGTCCAGCAGCGCCTCGGCCTCGGCGGCGGCGCAGGTCACCAGATAGCGGCCCTGATCCTCGCCGAACAACCATGCGAGCGGCGTGGCTTTGGCCTCGACCGGCAGCTTCAGGCTGGCGCCGAGGCGCCCGGCCATCGCCATCTCGGCGACCGCGACCAGCAGGCCGCCATCCGACAGGTCATGGCAGGCCGTGAGCTTGCCGCTGGTGATGAGACCGCGGACGAAATCCCCATGCCGGCGCTCGGCCGCCAGATCGACCGGCGGCGGCGGCCCGTCTTCGCGTCCTGCCAACTCGCGCAAGGCGAGGCTCTGGCCGATATGCCCCTGGGTGTTGCCCAAGAGGATGATCGCGTCGCCTTCGGCCTTGAATCCGATCGAGACCGAATGGTCGGCATTCTGCAGCAGCCCGACGCCGCCGATGGCCGGCGTCGGCAGGATGCCCTTGCCGTTGGTCTCGTTGTAGAGCGAGACATTGCCCGACACGACCGGGTAGTCGAGGGCGAGGCAGGCCTCGCGCATGCCTTCGACGCAGCCCGCGAACTGGCCCATGATCTCGGGCCGCTGCGGATTGCCGAAATTCATATTGTCGGTGAGGGCGAGCGGCGTGGCGCCGACCGCCGTCAGGTTGCGCCAGCTCTCCGCCACGGCCTGGGCGCCGCCCATCTTCGGATCGGCGAAGCAATAGCGCGGCGTGCAGTCGGTCGAGAGGGCGAGGCCCTTCTTGCTGTCGGGCAGGCGCACCACGGCGGCATCGCCACCCGGCCGCTGCAGGGTGCGGCCCATGACGAGATGGTCGTACTGCTCCCAGATCCAGCGCTTCGAGGCGAGGTCGGGACAGGCCAACAGCTTCCTCAAGGCGGCGAGCGGCTCGATCGCCGGCAATGAGGACGCCGCGACCGGCGCCTGGGCCGGCGTTGCCGCCGTCGGGCGGTCATAGACCGGCGCCTCGGAGACCAGCGGCTCGACCGGCATGTCGGCCTGCACCTTGCCGTCCTTCTTGAGCACCAGGCGGCCCGTATCGGTCAGCCGGCCGATGACCGCGAAATCCAGTTCCCATTTCTCGAAGATGGCGCGCGCCTGATCCATGGCTTCGGGCTTCAGCACCATCAGCATGCGCTCCTGGCTTTCGGAGAGCATGATCTCATAGGCCGTCATCCCGGTTTCGCGCACCGGCACCTTGTCGAGATCGAACTCGATGCCGAGCCCGCCCTTGGAGCTCATCTCGACCGAGGAGGAGGTGAGGCCGGCGGCGCCCATATCCTGGATCGAGACGATCGCGTCGGTCGCCATCAATTCGAGGCAGGCTTCGAGCAGCAGCTTCTCGGTGAAGGGATCGCCGACCTGCACGGTCGGGCGCTTCTCCTCAGAATCCTCGTTGAACTCGGCGGAGGCCATGGT
>NZ_JBOHKS010000052.1:0-13203 GCF_050729195.1 Hypericibacter sp. | reverse complement strand
GCCATGACCAGCACGCGCGGGCCCAGCCGCGCCGCGAGGTCGCGATAGGCGGCCGATACGGCCGCTTCGTCGGCCAGCGCCAGCTTGACGCCGCCGACATCCGATTTATGGAGGATGCCCGGCGTCGCCGTCTTGAGAACCACCGGGAAGCCGATGGCCTTGGCGGCGGCGGCGGCCTCGGCCTCGTTGCCGGCGATGCGGTGCGCCAGGACGCCGACGCCGTAATCGGCCATCAGCGCCAGGCTCTCGGATTCATCGAGCGCGCCGCCCTTGTCCAGACGCGCTTTCCATTTCGCGCGCAAGCCCGCCGGCGCGGCGGCCGGCTTCGGCGCCGGGCGGTCGGCCGCGTCGCGCCAAATGAAGGCGGCGCGGAACGCCGCCATCGCGGCATCGATGTCGATCATGACCGGGAAGCCGCCCCGCGTCATATGCGAGGCCAGTTTGGCCTCACCGATCACGGCCATGTTGTTGACCATCACGATCGGCTTCGTGGTCCTCGCCGAGGCCCGGGCCAGGACGCGCCCATAGCCCTCATGCAGCGAATAGGCGTCGCGCGTCTCGCCGAAGAGGGCGCCGACCGCCGTGTCGGGGTCGTTGCAGAGCGCGACCAGACAGTCTTCGAAGATGCCCTCGTAATCATTGCCTGTGCCCCAGGCATCGAGCGGATTGATCGGTTCGAGGCCGTAATCGAGCCGCGCGGCCAGCTTCTGCGTCGTCTCCGCGTTGATCTTCGCGAACGGCACGCCGCGCGTGACGGCCCGATCCACCGTCAGCTCGCGCAGGCCGCCGGAATCATGCATGGTCGCGAGCCCGCCCGCCGGCAGTCTCCGCTCATGACCCAGCAGCAGCAGGGCGTTGGCGAGCTCGGTCAGGGTATCCACCACGACCACGCCATAGCGATCGAACACCGCCTCATAGGCGGCATAGTCGCCGGCGATGGCGCCCGAATGGCTGACCGCGAGCTTGGCACTCTCGGCCGTGCGGCCCACCTTCAGCACCACGATCGGGATCCGCTTGACGCGGGCCTTCTCGAGCGCCGCGATGAAACCGTCGGCGTTGCGCACCGTCTCGAGGAAGATCCCGACCACCCGCGTGGTCGGCATGTCGAGGGCGAAATCGAGATACTCGTCGCAGGTGGCGCCGAGCTCCTGGCCGGGCGAGACGGCGAGGTTGTAGGCGAAGCGATGGTCGTGATGGACCAGCGCGCTGAAGGCCGAGCCGGAATGGGTGATCAGCGTCTTGTTGCCGCCGCCCTCGACCCAGGCCGGCGGCGGGAATCCGCAGACGCGCAGGCGATGATCGAAGTTGTAGAAGCCCATGCCGTTGCCGCCGCAGATCGGCATCCCCGCCTCGCGCGCCATCGCGGCGATGCGCTCGGGCAGGCTGGGCTCGCTGTCATTCTCGAGATAGCAGCTGGCGAAGATCGTGGCGGAACGCGCACCCGCCGCGATCGCCTGCGCCAGGCTCTGCTCCAGGCGCGCATTGGCAACGCCGAGCACGATCAGGTCGGCCGGTTCCGGTAGGTCCGCGACCGACGGGTAGCAAGGCTGGCCGTCGATCTCCGTGTAGGACGGGTTCACATAATAGAGCCGTCCGGCATAGCCGCCGCCCCTGACGGTCTGGATCATCCCCTGCCCGACGCTGCCGGCCTTGGGCGAGGCCCCGATGAGGGCGACGGATGACGGCGTCAGCAAGGGGGCAAGGCGATGCAGTCTTGTCGTGATGTTCATCGGAGAAATGTGGGATCGTCGAGGTTGAGCCAGCGAGGGCTCAGGCCCCCGGTGCCTTTTATATCTCAGCTCTGGCGCGAGCTGCCCGAATCTTCGGGACCGCGCTCGGCCGGCCGTGCCGGGTCGCCCGCGGGCAGATCCGAGTTCGCGGGTCGCGGATCGATCTCTGTCAGGATGGCACGATCCTTTTCCGCTGCTTCCCGTTCGGCCGTCAGCCGCGTCTCGAAACGCCGCCGCATGGCGTCGACCGTGGGGCCGAAGGCCTCCACGAAGAAGGCCGGGTCGAGCATGGCCAGCAGCCGGCCCAGCAGCCAGGAGGACGGCTCGGTGCTCTCGTTGAGCCAGTTCTGCACCGTGTCCGTGGTGACGCCGATGCCCGCGGCCAGCTCCTTGATCGTCAGCCGGCCCTGCGGTTGCAGCCGGCGGCGCAGCGCCGCCGACAGGCGCTTGCGGTGGGCGGCCCGGCCGAAGGCGTCGGTGCCTTCCGTGGCCTCTTCGACAGGGCGTTCGAGATGCGGTGCCGCCTCGACCGCAGCGACGGCTGCCGGTGCGCCACCTGCCGCATACTGGCCGAAATGCTTCGGGAAGATGCCGGAGAGATAGAGCCGGCAGATGATCTTGCCCTGGGCCGGCGTCACCGAGTTGGGGTCGATCAGGAGATCGAACCAGAGCCCGTCGATCATCGCATTGAGGCCGTGGGCGACCGCGTCAGGGTCGAGCCCCTTATAGCCGCCCTCGGCGATCAGCCGGTCGACGATGCCCCGGGTCTCGCTCCAATAGCGCTGCTCCAGCTCCGACACGAGGGTTTCGTAGAGCGGCTGATTCGGGGCTTCCGCCCAGAAGGCGTACCAGACCGTCATCTTCTCCCGGGTGAAGATCCCGGGGCTGAAATCGGCCTCGATCATGGCTTCGAGTTGGGCCGCGGGAGAATCGCCGGCAGCGGCCAATTGGGTGCGCCAGGAGCTCTCATACTCGCCGGCGATGAATTCCAGCGTGGCCGCAAGGAGTTGCTCCTTGGTCCGGAAGTAGAAATTCACGATCCCGGGCGACATGCCGGCGGCGCTGGCCACATGACTGAGAGTCGTGGCCGCGTAACCGCGCCGCCCGATCGTGGCAATTGTTGCCTCGATCAGCTGGAGTTGGCGCGTTTCCTTTACCGGATTCAGCCGAGCCATTTCGCCTCTTAGAGTCGCTTGTTATCGTTAAGAATTAGGAAAAATGTACTATCTATATGAAATATATTGGGTTTTAAATCCGAACAATTATATGACCATTCAGTCGCCTAGACAGTATGGCCCCCGTTTTGATAGATTCACTATATACGCATTTAATGGCTGCACATAATCCCATCGGAGAAGATCATGACCAAGGCCGCCGCCCCAACAGCGACCAACAAGCGCGCCCCCTACCGCCTCGACAAGTCCAACGCCCACTTCCGCAAAGCGATCCAGAAGCTGCCATTGGGCGTGAGCTCGAACTTCCGGTACTGGGGCGACAATAACACCGTCTATGTGAAGCATGGCCGCGGCGCGCGGGTCACCGATCTCGACGACAATGTCTATATCGATTACCGGCTGGGCTACGGGCCGGCGATCCTGGGCCACTGCCATCCCGAGGTGGATGCGGCGGCCCGCGATGGCCAGCAGGTGGGCACGGTCTTCGCGCTCGGCACCGAGCGGGAGCTGACCGTCGCCGAACTGATCAGCGAGATGGTCCCGGCCGCCGAGCTGGTCCGCTTCTCCAATTCCGGCACCGAAGCGGTCATGGGTGCGCTCCGTCTGGCGCGCGGCGTGACCGGCAAGGACCACTATGTGACCTTCGAAGGCTCCTATCACGGGCTGTTCGATTCCACGATGTGGACCCTCGACACCGACACCATCCAGGAAGGCCGCGAACCCGACATCGTCAGCTATGGCAAGGGCATCCCGGGCGCCGTCCGGAACCTGTTCTGGCAGGTTCCCTATAACGACGCCGAACGGCTTGAGGACGTGCTGAAGAAGCATGGCCACACCATCGCCGCCGTGCTGATCGAGCCGATTCTCGGCAATTGCTGCGGCATCCCCTCCAAGCCCGAATTCATCAAGGCCGTGCGCGATCTCTGCACCCAGTACGGCGTGCTGATGATCGTGGACGAGGTGAAGACCGGCTTCCGCGTGCGTCGCGGCGGCGCCCAGGAGCTCTATGGCATCAAGGCCGACATCTGCACCATGGCCAAGGCCGTGGCCAACGGCTATCCGATCGCCTGCATCGGCGGGCGCGAGGACATCATGCGCAATTACGGCCGCGGCGTCGCCCATGGCGGCACCTACACCGCCCAGGCCATGTCGCTCGCGGCGGCCGAGAAGACCCTGACCATCCTGCGCGACACCGATGCGCTTGAAGACATCGAGGCCTACGGCCTCGCGATGCAGGCGGGCATGCACAAGGTGCTGAAGGCCCGTGGGATCCCCCACAGCTTCACAGGCCATCCGAGCATGAGCGGCCTGTTCTTCCGCGAGACGCCGCCCAACAATTACCGCGACTGGAAGACCAGCGACTACACCTTCTACGACACGCTGGCGCAGCATCTGATCCCGCACGGCGTCATGTGCGAGCCGGATTCGCGCGAGCCCTGGTTCATCTCCTCGGCCCACGACAAGGCCTGCCTCGACGAGACGCTCTCGACCTTCGAATATTGCGTGGACCTGACGATCGAAGAGCTGGCCCGCACGGCGAAGGCGAAGGCGGCACCGGTCATGACCGGCATCACCGCCTGATCGGGCGGAACCGAAACCTCCCTCCCCTGCGCTGCCGCACGCGGCGCAGGGGTCGGCTTCCCTAAAGAATCTTCAAAACATTTTCCGGCGGGCGGCCCAGGGCCGCCCGTTCGCCTTTGGCGT
Source organism: Hypericibacter sp. (assembly GCF_050729195.1). Taxonomy (NCBI): domain Bacteria; kingdom Pseudomonadati; phylum Pseudomonadota; class Alphaproteobacteria; order Rhodospirillales; family Dongiaceae; genus Hypericibacter; species Hypericibacter sp. Next base: position 8,594 of record NZ_JBOHKS010000052.1, on the reverse strand, counting down.
CCTTGACGACCACGATCGGCCGCTCGATCAGGATCGGATTGGCGACCATGGCGGCGATCAGCGCCGCCTCGTCGAGCTTGGGATCGGCCAGCTTCTTCTCTTTATAGGCCGGCTCGCCCTTGCGCATCAGATCGCGCGGGCCCATCCCCAATAGCTTCAAGAGTTGCTTCAGCCGTTTGGCATCGGGCGGCGTGGAGAGATATTCGACGATCGCGGGCTCGAGCCCGCGACCGCGCAGCAGCGCCAGCGTGTCGCGCGATTTTCCGCAACGTGGATTGTGATAGATCGTGACGCTCATGATGCCGGCGAACTCCCTTGCGGGATCAGTCGGCGGGCAGCAGGACTCCGGATTCGACCGGCCAGCTCACCCACACATCCCGCGCCTTGCCGTCCGCGGCATCGGCGTTGCGAGCGACATTCTGGGCCGCGACCGCGACGCGGCGCTGCAGGCCCGGCACATCGACATAGAAATGGCTGCGGTCGCCGAGATAGGCCTGGGCATTGAGCCGGCCTGCGATCGAGTTGGTGCCGCCATTGGGCCGGGTGGCCTCGATCCGCAGCTTCTCCGGCCGGATCGCCAGGGTGACGAGGCCGGCTTTGCTGATGCGGGCCTGGCCGACCGGAACCCGGAGCTTGCCGAGCGGGCCGGCATCGATGATGGCATTGGCGCCTTCGGTGCCGGCAACCGTGCCATCGATGAAATTCATGTTACCGATGAAGTCGGCGACCTCGCGGCAGTTCGGATGCTCGTAGAGCTGAGCCGATCCATCGATCTGCATCACCTTGCCGCGCGCCATGACCGCGATCCGGTCCGACATGGTCAGGGCTTCTTCCTGGTCGTGGGTCACGAACACGAAGGTGATACCGACCGAGCGCTGCAGCTGGCGCAGCTCGAGCTGCATTTCCTCGCGAAGCTTCTTGTCGAGGGCACCCAGCGGCTCGTCGAGCAGCAGCACCTTGGGCTGGCAGACGAGCGCACGGGCGAGCGCGATGCGCTGGCGCTGGCCGCCCGAGAGCTGGTCGGCGCGGCGGTTGCCATAGCCCGGCAGCTTGATCATGCCCAGCGCTTCCTCGACCTTCTGGTCGATCTGCGGCTTGGTCAGGTTCTTCTTGCGCAGGCCGTAGGCGATGTTCTGGCGCACATTGAGATGCGGGAAGATCGCGTAATTCTGGAACACCATGTTAGTCGGGCGCAGATGCGGCGGCACCACCGCCATCGGCTGGCCGTCGATGAAGATCTCGCCCGCCGTCGGCACCTCGAACCCCGCCAGCATGCGCAGCAGCGTGGTCTTGCCGCAGCCGGACGGCCCCAGCAGCGAGAAGAACTCGCCGCGCCGGATGTCGAAGGAGATGTCGTCCACGGCCTTGACCGCGCCGAAATGCTTCGACACGCGCTTGATCGAGATGAAGGAATCGTCTGCGCTCATGATGTCAAATACCCAAACCCTGGTCGGAGTTGACGCCGCGCCGCCGCATATACTCCGCAAAGGTCACGATCACGAAGGATACCACGAGGATGCAACTGCCCAGGGCCAGGGTTCCGGGCAGCTTCTGCGGGAAACGAAGCTGGCTGTAGATATAGACCGGCAGGGTGGTGTCGTTGCCGGAGAGGAAGGCCGCCATCAGATACTCGTCGAACGAGGTCGTGAAGCAGAGCAGGAAGCTCGCCACGATGCCGGGCATGGCCAGCGGGAAGGTCACGCGCCAGAAGGTCTGCCAGGCATTCTCGCCCAGATCCTGGGACGCCTCCTCGAGGTTCTTGTCGAAACCCTGGAGGCGCGAGATCAGCACCGCCATCGAGAACGGCACGCAAAGCAGCACATGGCCGGCGATGATGCTCCAAGTCGAAGGCTGCAGCCCGAGGAACTTCGCCAGGATGATCAGGAGGCCGATGGCGAAGACGATGGTCGGAATGACCAGCGGCAGCATGATGGTGAAGGTGATCGCCGCGCGTCCCGGCAGGTAGTAGCGGGTCACCGCCTTCGCAGCGAGGACGCCGAGGATCGTGCTGACCACCGAGACGAAGGCCGCGATGCGCAGGCTGACGCCCAGCGCCTTGGTCAGGCCCGGGTTATTGACCATCTCCGCGTACCATTTGACCGTCATCTCCTTCAACGGAAAGGCCACATAGAGCCCGTTATTGAAGGAAAAGAGGACGATCAGGAGCACCGGCGCATAGATGAAGACGAGATAGGCGACGCCGTAAATGAAGAGCGCGTCGTATTTGGCTTTGCCGACCATGAAGCGGGCCCCGACCTTAGGACTGTTTCCAGCGCCGGCGCCCCATGGCGCCGAGGAAGACGCAGACGATCAGCGTGATCGACAGCATCATGACGATGGAGACAGCGGCGCCCAGCGGCGCATTGTTGGCTTTGCCGAACAGCGATTGAATCAGATTGCCGATCATGATGCCCGATGTTCCGCCGACGAGGGACGGCGTCACATAGTCGCCGACCGTAGGAATGAAGACGAGCAGCGTGGCGGCGATCATGCCCGGCAGCGACAGCGGGAAGGTCACGCGCCAGAAGCGCTCGCGCGGCGTGTCGCCGAGATCGGTCGCGGCTTCGAGCAGCGACTTGTCGATCTTCTCCAGTGAGACATAGATCGGCAAGATGGCGAAGGCCGCCCAGGCGTGGGTCAGCGTGACGACCACGGCGGTCGGATTATAGAGCAGGAACTGCAGCGGGTCCTTGATGATGCCGAGGCTGATCAGGCCCGAATTGATCACGCCGTTGAAGCCCAGGATGATCTTCCAGGCGAACACCCGGAGCAGATAGCTGGTCCAGAACGGCACCGTGATGAGGATCAGCCAGATCAGCTTGCCGCGCCCGACCCGGAAGGCCAGGAAATAGGCCATCGGATAGGCGGTGATCACGACGAAGAAGGTCGTCGTCAGCGACATCATGATCGAGCGGAACAACAACACCAGATAGATCGGGTTGTTCTCGAGATCGAAGATCGCGAAATAGTTCTTCAGCGTCGGGGTGTAATCGATGTCGAAATAGACTTGCGTGCAGAAGCTCAGCACGACCAGCCCGAGGAGCGGGATGATCATGAGCGCAAGCATCACGAGAAGGGTTGGCGAGAGCAGCAGGTAGCCGCGGATGCTCTCGTTTCTGTGAAGCACGGTTTTGAAGGCAGTCCAGAGACCGCCCTGCGTTGCCGGGGCCTGACCCCGATCGGTAACGCTAACCATGACGCGACAGCCGGCGTCGTCCGGCTTCAGCCATTACACGTCCCCTCTCCCGGAAGATTTCTTGAGCCAGTCTTTTTTTGCGGCGCAATGGTGGCACCGGCCCCGGTCGGGCCACAAGCCCTTTTTTGTAAGATGACAATGAGGGTTAGCCGCCTTGCCCGGATTCTGGCGCGGATGCTAGAGTCCGGCCATCAATGACGAGATGCACCGCGACACCAGGTTGCGATCCGCATTGGCCTCGCTGCAGGGCGGTTCCCCTGTGTCCTCGGCCGCTACCGCTACGGAACCTCATAACCAAAACGGTCGAGAATGACCATTCCTCAGGGAGGAGACATCATGGATATCAAGGAATTCAAGAGCCGCCTTGCCAACCAGGACATGACCCGCCGGCAGATGGTGCAGGCGTTGACTGCCGCTGGCGTGGCTCTGGTCACCATGCCGGTGACCCGCAAATTGGCTCAAGCCGACGACAACCAGGCGACCTACTTCACCTGGTCCGGCTACGACACCCCCGACTTCTTCCCCGGCTATGTGAAGAAATACGGCGCCAGCCCGAACCTGCCGGTCTTCTCCGACGAGCAGGAAGCCTTCCAGAAGCTGATGGCCGGCTTCAAGACCGACGTCGCCCATCCCTGCTCCGGTCGCATCGAGAAGTGGCGCAACGCGAAGCTCATTCAACCCTTCGACACCTCGAAGTTGTCCAACTGGCCGGATGTGTTCGACACGCTGAAGCACATCAACACCGCCGACCAGGGTGGCAAGCAGTGGTTCTCTCCGATCGACTGGGGCAACACCGCGGTCATCTATCGGACCGACCTGGTGCAGCCCAAGGAAGATTCCTGGGACCTGCTCTGGGACGACCGCTACAAGGGCCGAATCTCGATGGGTGACGACATCACCGACACCGCGATCATCACCGCCCTGCTCATCGGCGCCAAGAACCCCTATTCCATGACCGACGACGAGCTCAAGAAGGTCAAGGAAAAGCTCGCTGCGCAGAAGCCGCTGGTTCGCTTCTATTGGAGCGACGCCACCGTGCTCGAGCAGGGCATCGCCTCGGGTGAAATCGTGGCAGCCTCGGCCTGGAACGGCACGCTCGCCAAGATGATCGACCAGGGCGTCCCGGTGAAATGGATGTCGCCCAAGGAAGGCATGCTGACCTGGGTCTGCGGCGCGGTGCTGACCAGCAACGCGACCGAAGTGGACAAGGCGCATGACCTGATCAACGCCCTGATCTCGAAGGAAGCGGGCCTCTGGCTGATCGCCTATGGCTATGGCCACTCCAACAAGAAGGCGTTCGCCGAAGCGGGCGAAGCGGCGCTGACCAAGATCGGTCTGCCCGCCGATCCCAGCGAGCATCTGAAGCGCGGCACCTTCAGCCAGGACAACAAGCGGCTTGAAGACCTGCAGCAGATCTTCGAGCAGGTGAAAGCCGGCGTGTAAGCCGATCCGCTGATACCGGCCGGCGCCTTCGGGCGCCGGCCCTCATGCTCGCCCGGCGGGGCGCCGCGCTCGTAGACAAGGCCGAGCGCTCCGTTGGGCGAACTGTTTTTGAAAGTGCCATCCCGCGTACGGGCCCAAGGACGCAACCCGACAAGACGCCAAGCATCGGAACCCAGCCATGACCCGCAATCTGCAGTTCGACACCGCCGCCCTCACCGAGCAGGACCACGCCCACATCATCCACCCCTGGATCGATCTGGGGCAGGCCAAGACCCAGGACCTCCTGATCGTCGCCGAGAGCGAGGGTGCCTATATCTACGATTCCGACGGGCACCGGATGCTCGACGGCATGGGCGGGATGTGGTGCGTGCAGATCGGCTATGGCCGCAACGAGATGGCCGAGGCGATCGCCGAGCAGGTGCGCCGCATGGCTTATTACTCGCCCTTCGGCAAGATCTCGACCCCGCCGGCGATCGAGTTCGCCACGCGCATCGCCAAATATGCGCCGGGCGACCTGAAGCATGTGTTCTTCACCACCGGCGGCTCGACCGCCGTCGATTCCGCGCTGCGCTTCGTCCAGTTCTATTTCGGCTTCACCGGCAAGCCCTCGAAGCGGCACATCATCACCCGCGAATATGCCTATCACGGCTCGACCTATCTGACGGCGTCGGTCTCGGGCAAGCCCGCCGACCGCGCCTACCTCAAATTCGAGACCGAGACGGTGCATCACCTCCCCGTCCCCAATCCCTATCGCCGGCCCGAAGGCATGACCGAGGCCGAGTTCTGCGACAAATGCGTCGCGGATCTGGAGAACAAGATCCTCGAGCTGGGGCCCGACAATGTCGCCTGCTTCATCGCCGAGCCGCTGCTGGCCTCGGGCGGCGTCATCGTTCCGCCGAAGGGTTATCAGCGCCGCACGCTCGAGGTCTGCCGCAAATATGGCGTGCTCTATATCTCGGACGAGGTGGTGACGGGCTTCGGCCGGCTGGGCGAGATCTTCGCCTCCGAGCCGGTGTTCGATCTGGTGCCCGACATCATCACCACGGCCAAGGGCCTGACCTCGGGCTATGTGCCGCTGGGCGCCTTCCTGGTCTCGGACCGGCTCTATGACGCCGTGACGGTGCCGGAGGCCAAGGGCAAATATTTCACCAACGGCTTCACCTACTCCGCCCATCCGGTTTCCTGCGCCGCGGGCCTGAAGAATCTCGACATCATCGAGCGCGAGAATCTCTGCCAGCATGTGCGCGATATCGGGCCCTACTTCATGAAGAAGTTCCGCGAGCTGGCCGACCTGCCGCTGGTAGGCGATGTGCGCGGCAGCCATCTCATGCTCTGCCTCGAATTCGTGAAGGACAAGAAGACCAAGGAGCCGATGCCGGCCGAATGGAATTTCGGCAACCGCATCATCAACGAGACCATGCCGCGCGGGCTCCTGGCGCGGCCGATGGGCCATCTCGTGGTGCTGTCGCCCCCGCTCATCATCACCAAGGCGCAGATCGACGAGGCCGCCGAGGCGCTGCGCGGCGCTATCAACGCCGTGACCGACAGCCTGATGCGCGACGGCCTCTGGCAGGGAAAAGCCGCCTGAGCTGTCGCCTGAGACCCCGGGCCGTCGCCGGCCCGGGGCGTCATGTCCGCCCCGCATCGAACCGATAGCCCGGCGGCATTTCCGTTCCGACACCTCCTCCCCGATCCTTTGGGCCTGTGTCGCCCTCAGCATCTCGGGAGAACCCCATGACATTGAAACAGGATTTTCTGCTGCCGCTGACGGCGTTGGCCATCGCGGCAGTGATCTATGTCGCCGCCTTCGCCAATCTCGCGGGCGGCCTGTGAGCCGCCCCGAACTCCGCGACTACTGAATCCAGATCTCGGCGCTGGCGCTGCGGCCGGCCTTGTCGATCACGGTGATGCGTGCCTCGCCCATGCCGTCGGGCAGCCATTCCGCCTGCCGGCGCCAAGGCTGGGCGCTCAGCGGACGCCCGTTCACCAGCCAGATCAGCGGCAGCTCGCCGCCGCTCACCTCGAGCGGCAGGCTGGCGAGGTGATCGCCGGCCTTGAGCTCGACGACGGCGCCGTCCTGCGGAAAGGTCAGGCTCGGCCCCTGGAGGCCCGAGGCCGACCGCCAGGCATAGGCGGCCGGCTGGAACCGGCGCAGGCTGGCCGGCAGCTCGCTGTTGGTGGCGAGGATGGCGCCGGCGGGCGCCGGGCCTGACGGCTTCATCAGCGCGTCATTGCCCGAGGGCGGTGGCAGCAGGTCGAAGGCCTCATAGAGGATCGGCGCCGCCGCATCGCGGCCCATGCGGCCCGGCGAGAAGCTGCCATCCGGCCGCCCGACCCAGACGCCGATGGTCCATTCCCGGTCATAGCCGATCGCCCAGGCGTCGCGAAAACCGTAGGAGGTCCCCGTCTTGTAGGCGATCTGGCGCTGGCGCCTGCCATCGCTGGCGATCAGCCGGTTCGGCGGCGGCGGCATGTCTTCGAGAATATGGGTGACATACCAGGCGGCGAGCGGGCTCATCAGCGCCTGCTTGTCGCCTTCTTTCTGATCGAGGCGGAAACGCAGCGGCTGCGTGGTGCCCTTATTAGCCAAGCCGGCATAAAGCGTCACCAGATCCTGGAGCGTGACGCCGACGCCGCCCAGCGCGATCGGCAATCCCGGCTGCTCGGTCTCCGCCGGCAGGCGCAAGGTCACGCCGCTGAGGCCGAAGCGCCGCGCCAGCTCCAGCGGACCGATCCGATCCAGGAGCGCCACCGCCGGCAGGTTGAGCGACATCTGCAAGGCTTCGCGCGCCGTCATCTCGCCGTGGAAACGGTTGTCGAAATTTCGCGGCGCATAATCGCCGAAGCGCATCGGCCGATCGACCATGATGGTCTCGGGATGGATCAGCAGCCCGTCGAAGGCGAGACCGTAGATGAAGGGCTTCAAGGTCGAGCCCGGTGAGCGCACCGCCGTGATCATGTCGATCGGGCCATGGCGGCTGGTATCGAGAATGTCGGTGGAACCGACATAGCCCCGGACCGCATGATCGCCGTTGCGCACCGCGAGTACCGCGATGGTGGCGCCGGTCTCGAGCTCGCCGCGCCGGCGCGCCACCAGCGCTTCGAGCCCGCGCTGCAGGCTGCCATCGATCGTGGTCCGGATCTCGGTCGAGGCCGGATCGGCAGCCTTGAGACGCTCGGCCAGATGGGCCGCCACCATCGGCGCCTCGAGCCGCCCTTGCGGCACCGCCTCGCTGGCGAGCTCGGCCAGCTCCGTCTCGCCGATGAGGCCGGCGCTCTCGAGACGCTGCAGCACATGATCGCGCGCGTCGCGGGCCGCGGCCGGATTGCGATCGGGCCTCACGCGCTCGGGCTGCTGCGGCAGGGCCACCAGCATCGCCGCTTCGCCGTCCGTCAGATGCGCCGGCTCCTTGCCGAAATAGAACAGCGAGGCGGCGCGCACACCCTCGAGATTGCCGCCATAGGGAGCCAGCGTCAGATAGATTCCCAGGATCTCCGATTTCGAGAAATGCGCCTCGAGCTGGACCGCTCGCGTCATCTCGATCAGCTTCGAGGCCAGGGTCCGCGGCCGCGGCTCCAGCAGGCGGACCGTCTGCATGGTCAGGGTCGAGGCGCCGGACACGATCGACCCGCTATGGATCCGCTGCCCGACCGCGCGAACCAGCGCCAGCGGATCGACGCCGGCATGCCAATAGAAGCGTCGATCCTCATAGGCGACCAGCATCTGCAGGAACCGCGGATCGACACGGTCCGCCGTGACCGGCAAACGCCAGGCGCCGTCGGCCGCCGCGAAGGGCCGCAACAGCTGCCCGTCCGAATCCTCGACCAGCACCGAGACATTCCGCAGCCGGTCGAGATGGGGCGGAAAGACCCGGTCGAGCGCGACCCCGAGCGCCAGCAACGAGACAGCCAAGGCCGCAAAACCGAGGAACAGCCGACGCCGGCGGATCCCGCC